>RFGP01000019.1 GCA_003697365.1 Chloroflexota bacterium
AACAATTACCCCTTTCCCAACACTTACCCCTACTAATACGCCATTTGCATCGAGTGCACTCATTACTGATGACGTTGATCTTATCAATATCCTATTACTAGGAACTGATAATCGCCCTGATGATCCTTCCGTGCGCACAGATACAATAATCGTTGTTTCCATCAATCCGCTTGCCAATAGCGTTAATATGCTCTCTATCCCACGTGATTTATATGTCCCTATCCCTAATTATGGATATAGTCGTATTAGCTATGCAGTGTTTTTAGGGCAACGTAGCGCATCTCTTGATGTCGGTATTACGCTGCTAAAACAAACAATCGAAGAAAATTTCGGGTTTGAAATTGATTATTATGCCTTGATAGATTTTGCAGGATTTAAAGAGTTTATAGATTATGTGGGTGGGGTTGATATTTTGGTTGATTGTGCCCTTGAGGATTACCGTTTAATTGCTGGTCGCAACCCTGACAACCCTAATAATTATGCTCTTTATGAATTAACACCCGGATTGCATCATATGAATGGCGATGATGCGTTATGGTATGTACGCTCACGAATAACCACCAGCGATTTTGATCGCAATCGCCGTCAACAAGTGTTGTTGCGCGCCATTTGGGCACAATTTCAACGCACTAATAATTGGTCAAAATTATCGGAGTTGTGGGATGTCTTTCACTCAACGGTCACAACTGATATGACGCTTAACGATCTACTAGAATTACTTCCTATTGCTATTTCGCTGGATTACAACTTAATTGAAAGTCACTTCATTGGAGCTGGTGAAGTTGAACCTTTTACAACAGATTCTGGTGCTGCTGTTTTGAGGCTTCTGCCATCACGTGCAGAAGCTGTGATCGATGCTTTTTTAACACCGCCTACACTCAATCGTCTTTACCAAGAGCATCCACGTATTGAGGTTGTGAACCAAAGCGGGCACGATCAAATGGATTTAATTGCTGCTGATCGCTTAACATGGGAAGGGTTTATTCCGCACACTACAGAACCTGCTCAACCACAAGTGATGAGTGAAACGATAATTTACGATTTTACTGGCGTAACAAAGGGGAGTAGCCTAGCAGTATTGCAACGAGTATTGAACATTCCCTTATCAAATGTCGTGTATATTCCTGATCCTGATCGTGATGTTGATTATCGTGTTGTATTAGGGGCAAATTATGATAGTTGTACCTATTCCCCTTGGGAAGGCATTGTACAGGTTAACTGAGTTGTAACCGTTCCGCATAACCTAAATATTGTATAATTTTGTGATAATGATCGGCATTTGGCGGGGCTAATCGCAAAGCCTCTTGGTAAGCCTCCGTAGCTTCTAAATACCTCTCTAGTGCAAAATAAGCGTTCCCCAAAATATAAAAAACTCGATAATCTGTAATGACAAGATTTTCTTTGGCGGCAGTGGCTTGCATCTGTTCTATTGCAGCAATAACACGTTCATATGCCTTCATGCGGTAATAACAACGCGCAATTTGATAACGAATATTGATTTCCCAAGGATGATCGGGGTTGAATTGCAAAGAAGTTTGATAGGCTTCAATTGCTTGTTCATATTGTTTTAACGACATGGATAGATCGCCTATAAGCTCATGAACACGGCTCCATGTCACATCAATACCCAGAGGGCGCTTGCTATTTTGTAGAAATAGCAACAAGTGTTCAATAGCTTCGGCTTCACGATTAGGAATTAAAGCGAGTACTTCACCAATGGCCAAATGTGTTTCGGGCAAAGCGCGCTTATAGTCTGGTGCGTTGGGATCAAGCGATTGTAAAGCTGTCGAAGCCGCTGCTAGCGCTTGTTCATAATCGCCCACTTCTCGAAAGGCGCGACTGCGTAATATATGTAATTGAGTGATCCATGCATTTGTAGTGGTTTTGGGATAAAGCTGAGCTGCTTGCTCAAAATAAACGACCGCCTGCTCAGGGATACGTTGCTCGTAAAGTGCAATGTATCCCAGACGTTCAAAGGCATAAGCATGAACGTACGAGGGATTGTTTTCCTGAGATAGTGCTTGCTTTAGATTTTCAATCGCCGCTTCAATGGCATTTTCACTTAAATAAATGCATCCACGTTGATAATATACCCATGCTATTTGCGCGAAAGATGGATCGTTTTTAATAATATCGTTGTAATAATTTAAAGCTGTTTCTGTATCATTGCGATCAGCAAAGCCAAATTCAGCCAAAACAAATTTAGCAAAATAAATATCCCCTAATAATAATTTTACGTCTGAAAGAGTGCTCATTTCGGGCTTCAAAATAAGCGCTTCTTCAATCTCGCTCAAGGCATCATCAGGACGACCAGCGGCTAGGCGCACTTGCGCTCGTTTTTGTAATAGAAGTGCCCGTGTTTCATGATCAAGGTCATCAGGACGCAACGCTTTTGCTATGAGAATCTCAGCTTTACGTAGATCGTTGTTTTGTAGAGCTAATTCTATAGCTTCAAACTGTACATCATGTGCCATGAAATTTTTCTCCATTCTTATTCGTTCTTTGTATCTAACAACAAAACTTTCGTCAACCCATCCCCAAAAGTTCATTGATGATGTTCTTGTTAAATTGACGATAGGGCATAAGTGGGGCAAAATGACAATTGTCACAGTAGTAGAAGAAAAAGGCAATCTAGATATGGAAGTTGATGGGCATGTTTTGGTAATTGGGGCATCGGGGTTTGATATAAAAGGGCGTTCTCATCAAGAGCTGAAATACCACGCGGATAATCCCGGTAAAGTGCGTTCTTGTTATGGTGGTGTAGGGCGTAATATTGCGGAAAATCTCGCTCGTCTTGATATACCTACTGTCTTACTCACTGCTGTTGGCGATGATGCTGCTGGCGACCTAATTTTGGCACATTTAGCTTCAGCAGGGGTCAACGTTAGCCATGCATTGCAGTTAGAAGCCCATCGAACAGGTAATTTTATTGCTGTATTAAATGAGTTTGGTGATCTGGCTTTGGCTGTCAGCGATTTTGAAATTATGGCGCAACTTGATGCTGATTATATCGCGTCACATGAATCTTTGTTTGCTGCGGCACAATTTGTCATGATAGACTTAAATATTGAAATTGCGACTATTGATGCCATTATTCAACTGTGCCAGAAGTACCAAGTGCCGCTTTGCTGTGATCCCACATCGCCTGCTCATGCTCAAAAGATTGTTGATCGTATTCAGCATTTTTATCTCTTAACGCCAAATGCGAGTGAGATTGAGGTTTTTTGCCGTATTCCTGTTCATAAATCAAACCCTGACAGCGTGATGCAAGCAGTACAATACTTAGTAGCACAAGGAGTAAAAGTTGGCATTGTAACTTTAGGTGAAAACGGTGCTGCTTATGCAACGGCAAATGAGCGAGGTATGTTTGACACTCCTCAAGTAAGCGTCGTAGACTCTACTGGGGCAGGTGATGCGCTTTCAGCGGGTGTTATCTTTGGGTTAGTGAACCAACTTGATTTGGGAGAAGCGCTACGCTTAGGCATGGCCGCTGCACGTTTGACACTAGGAAGTACAGAATCCGTTTTGCCAGATTTATCGCCTGATCTATTATATGAACAACTTATTTAGAGTATGTATTGGTGTATTGTATGGATGCGCAAACTTTAGCAGAACGTAAGGAAAAATATCAAGCCATCGCCAAAATCCTATCTGAAAAATATGGGTACCCAACGTGGCGACAACATTTACCACCTGTTGATGAATTAGTTTCAACAATCTTAAGTCAAAGCACTACTGACGCAAACCGAGATCGAGGATTTTATGCTTTGAAAGCAAAATATGCAGATTGGGAAAGTGTGCGAGATGCTCCTTTAGAAGAGATAGTTGAAGTGATAAGACCAGCAGGGCTTGCCAATCAAAAAGGGCCACGTATTCAAGAAGCCTTACGATACATCAGTGAACAAGTTGGGGAAATCTCGCTAGATTTTTTAAAGGATATGCCTATCGAAGAAGCCAAGCAATGGCTTACGAAGATAAACGGCATTGGCCCCAAAACAGCGGCTATCATTTTGTTGTTTAGCTTTAATATGCCTGCTTTTCCTGTTGATACGCATGTGCATCGTGTGACCAAACGATTAGGACTTATTGATTCTAAAACAAACGCAGACAAAGCTCACACTATTTTAGAAGCGATTGTTCCCCCAGAAGATTATTATGCGGTTCATCTTAACTTCATTCAACACGGTCGAGAAATCTGTAAGGCGCGCAATCCTTTGTGCCAACAATGTCCGTTAACAGTTTATTGTCAATATTATCAGGAAGTGGTGAAACAAAATGAGTAGCCAAGAGCTAGAGCTTAGTATTGCGAACGCCAAACAAAACATTACCTTACTACGCCGCCAGCTACAAACAGGACGTATTGATCCGCGCTATTTTGATCAACGCCTTGAATCGTTGGAGAATCTGCTGAACGCATTAGAAGCGGATCGTCGAAACACGCGCGAACAACAACGCTTTGCTGCACTATATGAAGTCAGTAAAGTAATAGGCTCCTCCTTGAATTTGCAAACCGTGCTTGATCAAGTGATGGATGCTATCATTCAACTAACGGGAGCAGAACGTGGTTTTTTGATGCTGTTAGATGATGATGGCAATCTGAATGTTAAAGTAGCTCGTGATTTTGACCAATCGACATTACCTAGCGACGAAATCGCTTTTAGCCGAACCATTACACGGCAGGTTTTTGAAACGGGCGAAGGGGTCTTGACAACAAATGCCCAAGAAGACCCTCGTTATGCTGGGCAAGCAAGTATCATCGCGCACTCAATGCGTAGCATTATGGCTGCTCCCCTCCGTGCAAGAGGAACGACAATAGGTGTAGTTTATGTCGATAATCGTATTCGAGCAGGATTATTTGGCGAAGATGATTTACAAGCGCTGCAAGCATTTGCCACACAAGCTGCCGTAGCGATTGAAAATGCGCGTCTCTATTCCGAAACTGATGCACAGCTGCAAGCGCGTATTGAGGAATTACAAATCTTGCAATGGATTGATCGACAGTTGAATGCCTCTCTTGATTCTGAGCGCACAATTCAAATTTTGTTGGAATGGGCTACACGATTAGGAAAAGCTGATGCATCTAGCTTGGCAATGCTCAATGATGAGGGGCAAATTCAAGTCACCGCTACTTATGGTGAAGGCAGTATTTTTGAGGTTGGACAGATATTAGAACCAACAATGCCATTAGTTCAACGAGCTCTTGAGGTTGAAGATGCTGTATTAGATGTTGATCCTCAGCAACAACAAGCGCTTCTTTGCATACCGATTCGTTTTGAAAATGCCGTTATTGCTTTGATGTTTTTTAGTGCGCAACGTCCAGATGCATTTAGCGAAGAAGAACAAACTATCCTGTCGCGGGTAGCTGGGCGCGCAGCAACAGCATTACAAAATGGGCGGCTATATTCTGCAGTTAAAGCGGCAGATCGGGCAAAGACAGAGTTTGTGAGTGTGGTTGCACACGAGCTTAAGGTGCCCATGACCAGCATACAAGGTTATGCGTCGATGTTGAAAGCCGTTGGCTCGCTAAACGAACAACAACAGCAATTCGTGCAAACTGTGCTGAATAATGTTGAGCGGATGAAAATTTTGGTCAATGATTTAAGCGACATTAGCCGTATTGAAAGCGGGCAACTAAAGATTGAAACGCAAGATGTAGAGCTTTACTCAGTGATAGCTCAGGCAAAAGATGCCGTTATGGCGCAAATAGAAGAACGAGGGCATCGCTTTATTGAAGAGATTCCGCCGCAATTGCCAAAGGTCAAAGCCGATCCAGCGCGATTGGTGCAAGTGCTCGTAAATTTGCTGAGCAACGCATATAAGTATACGCCCGATAATGGTACTATTACCTTAAAGGTATGGACGGAAAATGATATGGTGTATATCAGTGTGCAAGATACAGGTGTTGGCATGTCACCTGAACAGTTGGCCAAATTGGGCACTTAATTTGTGCGCTTTGCAGAAAATGATCACGTGGCAAAACAGTCTGGTACAGGATTAGGCTTTGCAATCACTCGCAATTTGATTGCCTTGATGAATGGACAGTTGTTTATAGAGAGTGAAGTTGGCGTTGGTAGTACATTTACTTTTACCATACCGACTGCGGGACCTACAAAGTGAAAAGACACCACTTGTTTTTGTCACCACATCCTGATGATGCAGTGTTGAGCTGTGGGGGATTAATATATACTCTTTGCCAACAAGGGGAACGAGTTTCTGTATGGACAATTATGGCGCAAGATGCGCCTAAAGATGTGATAAGCATACCTTATATTCAGAGTTTACATCAACGTTGGGGGTTGGGAGATACTCCCTACGCGCACCGTCGCACAGAAGACCAATATGCCTGTCATGCGCTTGGCGTTGACGATGTTACTTTTGGTGATTGGGTAGATGCAATCTATAGAGTAGGGCAAAACGGAAACCTTCTATATACCAGTGATGATGATCTGTTTGGGGAAGTTAAAGAGGATGATCCCTTGCATGAGGCCTTGCTCGATGTCGAACAATGGCAAGATGTAACAGATTTGTATGTGCCATTAGCTGTTGGTCAGCATGTTGATCATCAGATTGTTCATTGGGCAGCTCGACGTTCTTTTAATCCATTATTGCGTTGGCATTTTTATGAGGACTATCCCTATAGCGCAACTTCAGCAGAGGTGTTTTTTGCACATGGTGGTAATGAAGCACGCCTATATGGTATACAAGCAGTGCAAAAAGCCATCTCTAACAGTGCTCTGAATCTACAATCTCAAATTTTAGAGATGCCACCTGAAGCAATTGAAGCTAAAATAAAAGCCATTGCACATTATCAGTCACAAATTAGTACATTTTGGCCTTCTTTAACAGCGATGGCCAAAAGCGTGAAGGATTATCATTGCCAAATTGGTAGTCGTATAGGTTTTGAATATGCAGAATCGTATTGGATTCTGAAAGACAGTGTTCACAAAGAAATATAAGAGCGGAGCATTTACAAATGACTGAACAAAATCCTTTGCAAGCCGCCTTAGCAAAGGCAACAGAAATGCAATTAGAATCGGATGGATCCATTAAGCAAAATCTAGCCGAAATCGTGAAACTCCTTCAGCAAGCTGTCAGCAGTGCAAGTGAAGATGCTGCTGCTGAGAAAACGGTGGCCGAAGAAACTGCTGCTGCAGTTGAAGAGATACAGCGAACCTACTCTCAATTTATCTCCGTTATGGTACATGAGTTGCGTAAGCCCATGACGAGTATTCGTGGCTATTCTGATATGCTCACGAAAAACGTCGTTGGCGAATTAAATGAGATGCAAATGCAGTTTGCGATGACCATTCGTAATAATGTAATTAGCATGGAGCGTCTCATTGCTGACATTAGCGATTTGGTGAAGATGCGCGTTGGTCGCATTCGCGCCGAACCTAAAATGGATATGGCGAAAAATATCCTACTTGAAGTAGAGAAAAACACCCGTGAGCTAGCCGCTGAAAAAAGCCATGAATTAATTTTTGAAATTCCAGATGGATTACCGTTATTGAACTTAGATAGCACGCGCGTTAAACAGGCACTGACGAAGTTAGTAGAAAATGCGATTAAGTATACGGAAAATGGTGGGCGCATCGTGGTAACGGCGACTGCAGTTGAAGGGGGCATAGAAATTCGTGTCAAAGATAATGGCGTTGGTCTAACCCCTGAAGAAGTTGAGCGTTTGGGTGAGTTGTGGTTTCGGGGAGATGATCCTGTTGTAACCAATCAAAAAGGATATGGTCTTGGCATCCCGATTGTGCAGGAATGTATGCGATTAGTGAATGGTCGCCTGTTTTATGAAAGCGAAAAAGGCGTAGGCAGCACATTTGGTATATTCTTGCCCGCAATGTCGATGGAGTAAACATCTAAGATGATGCGCTCACTTTTTTTGTATTTGTCAGGTGCGGGTTGGGCCAGAGCGTTTGTGACACATTTTTTCCTTTCGCGTCGTGCTGCGCGCCGTTTTATAGCAGGCGAAACCTTAACAGAAGCTGTTGATGCCACTCGTGCTCTCAATGAAAAAGGCCTTATGGTTTCGCTTGATCACTTGGGCGAAAGTGTGCGAGACCGCGCAATGGCATTGCAGGCTGTAGATGATTACCTAGAACTACTAGATGTCATTCATCAATATCAATTAGATGCCAATATATCAGTCAAACTGACACAATTAGGCTTAGATATAGATGAATCTTTTTGCCTTGATAACATGCGCCGTCTTTTAGAAAAAGCAAAGGAAATCAACACTTCTGTCAATATTGACATGGAAAGTTCTAAATACACCGAAGCTACTTTGCGAATTTTCCGTGCACTGCGCACAGAGTTTGATAATGTGGGCACAGTGTTGCAAGCCTATCTATATCGTACAGAAGCTGACATACAAGCGTTAGCGGCTGAAGGCGCAACGATTAGGCTATGCAAAGGTGCATATAAAGAACCTGCTGACATTGCCTTTCCTGAAAAGTCAGATGTCGACAAAAATTATATTAAATGTCTTCAGTTATTCCTGACTCCTGAAAACTTAGCTAAAGGGGCCTATCTAAAAATTGCAACGCATGATCCCAAGATGATTGAAGCAGCTCTAACTCATATTCGAGAACATCATATTAACGCTGATCAATTCGAGTTTCAGATGCTGTATGGTATTCGACCAGAAACACAATTGGAATTAGTGCGTCAAGGGTATCGTGTTCGTGTTTATGTTCCTTATGGAACAGCGTGGTATCCCTATTTTATGCGCCGTTTAGCTGAGCGTCCTGCGAATGTATGGTTCATCCTTAAGAATCTTTTCCGTCGTTAGAGTGCTATGGTGAACGAAACGCAATTGAATGAAAAAGTTGTGTTGGTTACAGGCTCCGCTCGACGTGTGGGGAAAGCCATTCTCTTAAAATTTGCCGAAGCTGGTGCTCATGTAATTGTGCATCATGGTAACTCAGACAGTGCCGCAGAGCAAACTGCCCAAGAAGCTCGTGCATTTGGTGTTCAAGCCACTGTGTTCAAGGCAGATTTAGCTAGTCCCGATGCGATTAGCGATTTATTTTCACATATTGAAGAACATTTTGGGCGCTTAGATGTACTTGTGAATAGCGCTGCCACATTTTTTGCGCGCTCTTTGCTTGAAATCCCTCTTGAAGAATGGCAGTTAGTGATGGATGTGAATCTCACTGCTCCTTTTTTAACAACGCAACATGCCGCTCGTCTAATGATGAAGCATCAAGGTGGTGCGATCATCAACATTACTGATAATGGTGGTCGCCGTCCATGGAAAAAGCGCCCTCATCATAGTGTCTCGAAAGCGGGATTGATCATGCTCACCAAAGTATCGGCGCTTGCTCTTGGGCCATATAACATTCGCGTGAATGCAATTGCGCCCGGCCCTGTTTTGCCACCACCTGATCAAACTGAAGAAGATTGGGCGTTTTATAAGGAAAAACTTCCTCTTAAACGTATTGGCAACCCAGATGATGTTGCAAGAGCTGCGCTTTTCTTAGCTACCAATACTTTTATCACCGGTGAAGTATTAGGCGTAGATGGCGGCTCTATTTTGACGGTTGGCGAATAAACGCAACCTGTACAAAAATTCCTTTGTTTCGCAACATAGACGGCCTTAAACCTGTAACATGGCTACGTTTTTATCAGTTGATACCTTCATAAAGACAATTGTCTGGAGAGTTCTGCTTGGCTCAAGAAATCATATCAGCGCAAAGTGTTGTAATAGAAGAAAGTGCACCGCAAAATGACAGCTTTTCTGAGCAGGCAGGGGTTGCCCGTGCCAGTAGTATTGTGGCTTTAGGAAATATATCGAGTCGCATTTTAGGGTTGGTTCGTGAAATTATTTTGTCCAACTTGTTCGGCGCTGGTGCAGCAGTAGATGCTTTTAAACTAGCCATTATCATTCCTCGCAGCTTATATGATTTATTGATTGGCGGACATGTAAACTCTGCTTTGATCCCTGTAATGAGCGAATATGCACATCGCCAAAATCGTGAGGATTTGTGGGAACTTGTCAATGCGTTATTAGGCGCAGTGATTGTTATTTTGTTAGGGTTGGTTTTAGTCATCGAGGTTGGTGCTGAGGCCTTAATTCGCCTAGCAGCGGGAAATGAGCGCCCAGAAACACTTGCTCAAGCTGTAAATATGTTGCGACTGACCACGCCAGCTTTATTGTTCTTGAGTTTATTTGCTGTTTTATCAGGGCTCTTGTATGCGCTGCGACGTTTTACTTTGCCAGCGTTTGGAGCGACTGTTTTTAATTTAATGATTGTGGTCACCACAATATTATTAGCTGATCAGATTGGTATTCGTGCTGCCGCACTAGGGTGGTTGTTAGGCGCAATCGTACAAGCTACTATACAGCTTCTTCAATTACGGGATGCTAAACTGTGGCCAAAGTTTCGGGGCATATTAGCTCATCGTGGTGTACGAACGATTGGGCTTTTATACTTGCCTGTAATGGCATCCTTAGCATTGGATGTTCTGGTCAATCGCTTTTTTAGCTATAGCCTTGCTTTTAGAACAGGCGAGAGCAATATTAGTTATATGGAATGGGGAACTACTCTCATTCAATTTCCTCATGGTCTTGTGGCAACTGCTATCTCAATTGCCGTATTACCAACTCTTTCTCGCCAAGCTGCTTCACAAGATAACCACGCAGCAGACGATTATAAAAATACGCTCGGCTTTGGTTTACGATTAGCCACTGTGTTGATACTCCCCGCAACAATTGGGCTTTTTGTGCTGGCTACACCTGTAGTGGCTTTAATTTTTGAACATGGCAAATTTACTCCACAAGATACGGAAGCTACTGTTGATGTTTTGCGTCTTTATCTTATAGGCCTACCATTTGCAACCATAGATTTATTACTTGTTTTTGCTTTTTATGCTCGACAAGATACGCTCACACCTGCTCTGATTGGCTTGATCACTTTAATTGCTTATATGTTTACAGCAATTGCGTTATTGCCGTATATTGGCTTTTTGAGCCTCATGGTTGCTGATTCTGTGAAGCATATTTTACATAGTAGTATTTCAAGCGGTATATTGCTCAGGCGCATAGGGCACATGAGAGACCAACGTCTATTTGATACAGGGATACGCACACTGATCGCAGCAACGATTATGGGAGCAATAACCTATGTGGTGATGCAATTCTTTTTAAGACAACTGCCGACTTCTACACTGCTCGCAGAAATTATTCATGTAAGCGTTCCCGCACTTGTAGGAATGCTCACATTTGCGCTTGTAGGATACATCCTACGCTTGCAAGAGCTTCAATGGTTTTTTGGCTTTTTGCGCCGTAGGGTGAAGCTCTAGCTAGGGGCACGTGCCTGCAGCGCTACCGGTGCTTGCCATGTCAAGTGTCCAATAATGCCCAAATGAGGTTCCGTCACGATAGGCATGGCCAACGCCAATCTCGCGCATATCAGGATTTAGAATATTTGCAGATTCGCTCGCCATCCATTGTGCGAAAACATCATTTGCCGTTGCGGGGCCACCACGAACATTTTCACCTGCAATCACAATAGGGCCGTATCCTGCTGCTGCCATTCGGCTGGTGGGCGTACTACCATCGCTACCCGTTTGGCTCACAAAATCATTTAACGCCATATCAACACTATGAGTTGTCGCTGCATTGTTCAAAGCGCTATTAATTGTGACAGGCGACAACCCTTGATCACAACGTGCCTGATTGATCAAGCTCAACATCGCCGCTGAATCGTCATAGGTTACAACACTTGGTGTTGTGGTTGGTGTGAACGTCGATGTTGGGGGTAAGGTGTTAGTTGCGGTTGGTGTTGCGGTTGCAGTGCTAGTGGCTGTAGAAGTTGCCGTAGCGGTGGCAGTATTTGTTGGTGTCTCTGTAGCAGTTGGCGATGCTGATGGGTCAAGAGTTGGACTAGGGCTAGAAGTCACTGTGGGGGTTGGTGAAAATTCAAGCGTATTTGTCGATGTTGCAGTGCTAGTGGCTGTAGAAGTTGCCGTAGCGGTGGCAGTATTCGTTGGTGTCTCT
>RFGP01000166.1 GCA_003697365.1 Chloroflexota bacterium
AAAATAGGCTTGAGGAATGTTTGAATGGTCAGGATATTGCTCAATAAAGGTAGTAAAGGCATTTATTGCTTGGTCGTAAGTCCCCTCACGTAATGCCGCAACCCCTAAACCATAATAGGCCTCTGCTTTTTGCTCAGATGTTGCATCCGTGCGTTCTAAAACATCCTGATATACTTGTACCGCAAGATTAAAATTGCCATTGAATAGTGCTTGATCAGCAAGCGCTATAGTGCTAGAAGTGGGCAATTGAGGTGTTGGTACAGGTGTGAGCGTGGCAAAAGCATCGCTAGTAGCCACCATAAAAATTACGCCCTCGCTATTTGGAGTCGGCAAAAGTGGTTGTCCTTCAAATGGCGTGGCCGTAACCACAAGCGGTGCAGGCACTGTTGCCAAATTGCAATTAACCAATAATGGCAGTGCTATAAAAATATATATAATCCAAATTTGAGGTTGTTGTCGTAAGTTTTTCATGACAGCATTATGGCGGCAACCCATATGGGAGTCAACCACCGTATTATTGTTGTTCACCAAACATTGATTGAAAGACACAAAATGACCTTACCGAAATCTCTCACCGTACAAATTGGCGATACTGTTTTATTGATAGGCAAAGATCGAAAGCCTTTTGTTCGTACCGTTCGTCAAGGGCGCGTTATCCAAACCCATTTAGGGGAAATTGTGTTTGACCAATTGATAGGATTACGCTATGGCGAAAAATTTTATACAGGTAACGGACAATTCATGTATATCTTACAGCCTACCCTTGAAGATGTCTTGACGCAATTTCAACGTAGAACACAAATTATTTACCCTAAAGACTTAGGCTATATACTTTTAAAATTAGGATTACAACAAGGCATGAGCGTTATTGAAGCTGGCACAGGAAGTGGCGCAATGGCTGCAGCATTAGCGCTTATGGTTGGTGATGAAGGGCATGTATATAGTTATGAACGTCATGCCAGTCGGCTACAAGCTGCTTTAGATAATCTCAAGATGATCGGTCTTGATGAACGAGTAACTTTTACACTTCGAGATATTAGTGAAGGATTTGAGCAAAAAGAAGTTCATGCCGTATTTTTAGATGTCCCTAATCCATACGACTATTTGGATGTTGCAAGAGCCGCACTTCGTGGAGGTGGCATTTTGGGAGCAATTGTCCCAACGGCGAATCAAGTGATAGACCTATTAACAGCTTTGTATCAAGGGCCTTGGTTTATGATACAAGCAGAAGAGCTCATCCTACGTTCATGGAAGACAGCCCCAGCACGAGTACGCCCTGATGAGCAAATGTTTGGGCATACGGGAATATTGGTCTTTGCCCGCGCTATTCATAAAGAAGTCGTTCCCGAAATCTCAAGTTAAAGTTGTCAATATGGAATACTTTTAGGTAAACTGCAAGAGCACTTATGCAGCATTTGCAAGGAGTCTAAGCATCTTGACCCACAAACATTTATCGCATAAACAACAAATTGTGTTTATTCTAAGCCTAGTAGTTTTCGCCTTGTTGATGGCATCGCTTGCTTGTAGCTTAACTCGTGAAGATGTAAGTCCTACGGCAACGCCAACTCTTGATGTTAATGCCACGCTTGGCGCAGCGACTTCTCCAGCTATTTCTGGTGTTACGCCACCAACCATTACAATTCTATCTTCAAGTCCAGAGTCGCCTATCAACATCGGTGATACTTTAACCATACGAGTACTCATCGAGCATGAAGAAGGTGCAACTGCTCTTGTTTTACAGCCTATTCAAACTAATTTGCCTCCCGGCAGTACATCTAGTATCGCTCCTGTAAGTGTTGCATTACCGGGAGATAACCCCAGCATTGAAGAAACAATTGAATGGACTCCTGATATTGCAGGAGAATTTGCTATTCAAATCACAGCACTAAAGGGGCGTGTGCCAAGTGAACCCCAAGTTATAGAACTTATAGTCAATGATCCCTTTACAGGTGGAACGCCACGCCCCACTCAAGACCTTGGCCCTTGTATTGCTACTGTTAATGCCAATGGCGTACCGTTACGTAGTGCTGCCGATCCGAACGCAAGTGTTATTGCAACGCGCTCTCAAGGAACACAAGGCGAAGCTGTCGGCCGTGATCGCGACTCATCTGGACAAGGATGGTATTACGTCATACTCAGCAATGATCCTCAAAACCGCGAGGGGTGGATTGTTAGCTCACAAATTGATCGAGAAGGTGGTTGTTCTAACGATATTATTCCGTTGCGAGAGTAATTTCCTTTGCTACAATTACAAAGTTTGTAAGAAAGGAAAATACAACATGGATATTACATGGTACGGCCATAGTTGCTTTCGCATAACAGAGCGCAACATGATTTCAGTGGTGACTGATCCCTACGATGCGTCTAGCATTGGCTATAAGCCACTTAAACTAAAAGCACAAGTTGTCACCATTAGTCATGATTCACCCGGCCACAGCTATTTAGATGGTGTTAATGGAGTGGACTATGTACTACGCGGGCCCGGAGAGTACGAAATCGGCGGGGGTTTTATTCATGGTACGATGATGTACAACAAAAAAGCCGAAACCCCAAAGCGCAATATCGTTTACGTTATGAGTTTTGGTGACTTGACTGTTGCACATCTTGGCGATCTTGATCATATTCCCAATCAATCTGAAGTTGACGCAATGGGCGATATTGACATTTTGTTGGTTCCTGTAGGCGGAGGCGCTGGCTTACATGCTAGCCAAGCAGCCGAAGTAGTAAGCCTTATCGAGCCCAGCATTGTAGTTCCTATGCATTATCAAACACCACATACACATTTATCGCTTGATCCAGTAGATCGATTCTTACGTGAAATGGGTATCAGCACCCCCGTAGAAGAAGATGTGCTGAAAATCAGCAAAGCCAACTTACCTGAACAAACACAAATCGTTATCCTAGCTTTGAAAGACTAGATCGGCATATGATTAAGTTACTATTGAGTTGGGACATTAAGCCAAACCGTGATCAAGAACACTTTGAGTTCATCATTCGAGAGTTTGCACCACGCCTTACGGCATTGGGCATTCGCCCAATAGAAGCGTGGTACACCGTATATGGACGTAATGGCAACCCGCAAATTATCGTTGAAGCCATCACGGACGATCTCGATAAAATGCGGGCAATATTGCGTTCTTCGGAATGGGATGACCTTAAAGAAAGTTTGCTCAAATACGTTGATAACTATAAGCAAAAAGTCATTCGTGGGCGGCCATCGTTGCAACTCTAATAAAACTATTGCCTATTGCCACTTCCATTGAGGATCGCGGCGCATTAATACTGATTGCACCCCTTCCTGTAAATCTTGTGTGGCAAATAAATTTGCTTGCTCCAAAGCCTCTAGATACAGCCCACGACTTTCGTCAGCGATCCCTTGTATGACTCGCTTAGCTGCGCTCACTGCAAGCGGGGCACATAAAGCAATCTCATCTGCTAGGGCTACAGCACTTTGGGGCAAGTTTTCGACTTCAACAACTTGATTCACGATACCCCAACGTTCTGCCGTTATGCCATCAATACGGCGCGCCGTAAAGATCATTTCTTTTGCACGTGCAATACCCACCAACGCCATTAAGCGTGTTGTTCCACCCACATCAGGAATCAACCCGATTCGCGTTTCAGCAAGACTCAATTGGGCATCTGGCGTGGCATAACGAAAATCACAAGCAAGCGCAAGCTCTAGACCTACCCCCAAGCAATAGCCATGAATTAAAGCTAATGTCGGAATAGAGGCATTTGCCAAAATATTCACAGGGGCTTGCCACATACGAGTTAAGGTATGGGGTTGTTGCATCCAATCTTCGCCAAACTCCTCAATCATGCCTCCCATTGTTTGCAAATCTAATCCAACGGAAAAAGCGGGACCTTCGGCACGAAGCACAATTAAACGCACCTGAGGCGTTTGCTGCGCCTCTAAAACAGCTTCTCCTATTTGTCGCAACATTTGAATTTGCATTGCATTGCGTTTTTCAGGGCGATTAAGGATAATCTCAAAGATATGTTTATGATGTTTTGTTTGAATCATTTGCTAAAAACCTTTCATTTAATATTTAAGCAAACCTAACATAATCCTACCCTTGTCGTTGATTCATGACCAACGTTAAACTTTGAAGAAAGTCTGTTTTATCTTTTAAGGAGATATAACTTTGGAACTTACAAGACGCAGTCTAGAAATTGGCCCTATCGAAATCTTCGGGCTTTCTATTAACCCTACTATTCATTTTTATGGAGTAGTGATTGTACTCGGTATCATACTTGCTACAACCTTAATCGCATGGCTAGCTAAACGAGACAAGGAAGACCCCGAACTCGTTTGGAATGGTGTCATTTGGGTTGTCATTGCTGGTGTTATTGGTGCTCGCCTATGGTCAGTTTTGTTTCCTGCAGAAAGTGCCAACAGTAACGCTTCTTGGTCGCTAGACTACATTACCGATTTAGAAAACGGTCCCATAGCTATTTGGAGTGGCGGTCTCTCGATTTTTGGGGCATTGGTGGGCGGCCTTATCGGAATGCAGCTGTATGCGATGCGCCACAAACTCCATCGCCTTGTTTGGCTAGATCGGATTGCGATTGGTGTGCCACTGGGGCAAGCAATTGGGCGTTGGGGTAACTTCATTAACGAAGAGCTTTATGGTAAGCCAACTGATCTGCCATGGGGCATTAAAATTTCTAACCCTATTGGCGGATATAGCCCTAGTGAAACTTTCCACCCACTATTTCTATATGAATCATTAGGCACTTTGATCATTTGTGGACTGTTATTGTGGTTATGGACAACACAGCGAGATCGCTTTCAACATGGCGATTTCTTATTGCTTTACATTATGAGCTATGGGGCATTGCGCTTCGTGCTAGAATTCCTACGTATTGACATCCCAACAGTAGCCGGAGTCAATGTTTCTCAAGTTGTAGCAGCGCTTATGTTTCTTGGGGCAGCAGGTGGATTCTTCCTAAGGCCACGTAATAACGAGGCATTTGGTTACACGAGCTTCGGTATATCACCTACTAACCCGCCAACAACTGACAAATCACATAAAAAACAAGCGGCCAAAAAGAAAGTTAGCGCAGCCAAATAACAAAAATTGCCCCTGAACTCTTTCAGGGGCAAAATCTTATTAACGGTTGTTGGCATCCAACCAAACAAGGTTAAGATAAAAATTTGCGCCAAATATAGTATTGGGCTGCTCAGAGACGCGCCCAACAATGGAGATCGTCCGATCTGTTAATGGCGTGCCATCTGACCATGTTTCAGGAATTTCAACTTCGACTTCAAAGCGTCCAGATTCATCAGTAGTCACAGTTTCTAGAACTTCGCTCTTTTTGCCTGTGCTAAACTTTTCGGCATATATTTCAACTTCTGTATCAGGTGGATAGTTAGCTCCGCGCACAGTAACCGTATATCCCGGGCCAGCAACGCGCGGCACAAGAGAAATTGCAGGGAATGAGCCGGGCACAGGGCTAGAATATGAAGGCATTGGAATAATTAATTGTTGCCCTGCGTAAAGAACACTTGGATCGGTAATATTATTCACCGCCGCAAGTTCATTCATATACACACCAAAAACAGCTGAAAGATTATATAAACGGTCAAAACCACGTACAATGTAAATGCCGTTTTCATCAGTGGTATATTCTACATCACGAATAACAATCTCAGCGTTACGTTGAACTTCTAAAGTAGGTGGTACTATGGGAGGTGGTGCTTGAGTGGTTGAAGTGCTATCTGGATTAGGACGCGCTTCAACAAGACCATCTAGACATAAGGTATCACCGATAAAAATAAGGCGAGGGTCTTCAATACCATTGGCTACAGCAAGCTCATTGACATCAACGTTATTTGCTTGTGCAATCTTGGAAAGCGTATCACCATCACGAACAACATATTTGTTAATACATGGCACATCATCATCAGTTTGGGCGTTAGCGGGCATATAAACACCCATAACAACTGCGATAAGCAATAGCGCCAAATTGCAAAGCATTACCCGTTTTATTATTTGCATAACCAAATCTCCTTCAAAAACGCATAAAAAGTTATTGTAATTATTACAAGTGTAAACCCGATTGCCAAATCCAAAAAGTCGTGGTTATTTTTAATCTAAATAAGGTATACTTTTTCCATCCCCAAGCAGGATGTAATGGTAGTTTTAAGTTTCGAGGAGTTCAAACATCATGACCTTTCAAACCCCAGTGAGTGCAGGCCCTAGCTTAGAATTGTCAGAAGAACATCTGATGATTCAACAAGCAGCTCGCGAATTCGCTCAAAAAGAAATTGTTCCCATTGCTGAAGCCTTCGATCATTCTGGTGAGTTTCCATACGAGACTATTAAGAAGATGGGACAGCTTGGCTTTATGGGCATCGAAGTTCCCGAAGAATATGGCGGAGCAGGACTAGATACGCTTTGCTATGTGCTAGCAATGGAAGAAATCGCGAAAGCTGACGTTAGCCACAGCACAATTATGAGCGTAAATAATTCGTTATATTGTAATGCGTTGACTAAATTCGGCACAGAAGCTCAAAAGAAGAAATATCTCACAGAAGTTGCTTCTGGGGCAAAAATTGGCGCTTATTCCCTTACCGAGCCTATGAGTGGTTCTGATGCTGGCACGATGAAGTCTCGTGCCGTTTTAAGTGATGATGGCACACACTACATCATCAATGGAACAAAAAGCTGGGTCACCAGTGCCCCTGTCGCTGACTATATCATTTTATTCACAATGACTGATCCGAGTGCAGGACACAAAGGCATCACTGCATTTCTCATTGAAACAGATAAGCCGGGATTTATTCGGGGCAAAAAAGAGCCCAAATTAGGTATTCGTGCTTCAGCAACGAGCGAAATCTATTTTGAGAATTATAAAGCACCCGTAGATGCGATCTTAGGCGAAGTCGGTAAAGGCTTCAAAATAGCTATGGCGGTATTAGATGCGGGTCGCATTGGTATTGCTGCACAAGCATTAGGTGTTGCTGAAGCAGCGTATGAAGCTAGTATACATTATGCCCGCGAACGTCATGCTTTTGGTCAACCTATCGGCTCATTCCAACTTATTCAGCAAAAAATCGCAGATATGAAGACCCGCATTGAAGCAAGTCGCCTCCTGATTTACAATGCCGCCCTTGCTAAAATGCGCGCAGAAAAAACCGGTGAACGATACACAACCGAAGCTAGCATGGCAAAACTTTTTGCTAGTGAAACTGCTGCCTATGTTACAGATGAAGCCATTCAAATTCATGGTGGCATGGGTTATAGCAAAGAAATGCCCCTTGAGCGTTATTATCGTGATGCACGAATCACACGTATCTATGAAGGCACGAGCGAAATTCAGCGCATTGTCATAGCGCGTAACGAATTAGGTTTAAGATAACTTCACACTAAATTTTGTATCAATAGGGCAAAAGGCAGTGCAATCGCATTGCCTTTTTATTTCATTGCAAAATTTATCTATATCAATGCTAAAATCAGTCTTTCTCAAGAGATAAACCCGGACGCATAACTTTTCTTACAGAAGCTAGAAAATCCTGTGTCAAAACAGCGCGAGACTCTCCCGGAACATCGACAGAATCCGGTAAAGCCTTCATAGATTTTAATGCTTCTAAGAAGGCTTGAGCTTGCCCCAATATATCACGTAATTCATCAATCGTTGCTTTTGCTTCAACAGAGGTTTCAGACACAGAAGAACGCTCAAGCGGATCAATGCCATCTAAAGACATCAACGCCCACGTTAAAATCTCGCGCGTTGTATACCCTTTTTCTTGCCAAGCCTCAAGAATCGCAAGCGCTTGGCGCTCTTCTGGATGTTCTTCATCAAGTCTAAATGACACCACTTTACTCATAGAATACCCATCATCTCATATAAACGCCACAATTTTTGCCCACCACGCACATTTGCCAAGTGAATGCTTTCAGGTTCATCTGCTAAGATGATTGATTTATGTCCAAGAATGGGCAACAAGCGATCATATAAAATAGCGCTACCGCCACCAGTTAAAATAATACTATCCCATGGCAAAGGGCCGCCCGCTAAATTTTGGTAAGTATCAGCTATTCTATTTAACAGGGTACTTGCTGCTTCATTTACCTCTTCTGTGCAATCGATTTCTTGCCCACCCCCACGAAAAATTCCCGAAGCCACTGCATGGCGTACGCGCTCTGGAGGTAATTTTGTTAACCCCCTTACAAGTTCACGATGCTTCGCCCTAAAACTTCGCTCAAAATCGCGAAAAACTTCCAAGATACCCATTGGCGTGCTCTCACTTAAACTATAATCAACAGCACCACCGCGCCCCACAGCCAACCAATCAGTTGTATGTCCTCCAATATCAATGACAAGTGAACGCCCATCCAAATCAGAGCGTCTGAAGTGTTGCCCATCCTCAGTGAGCAACAGGTTCATTAATCCCCCTACTGGCTCTTCAAATGTATTCACATAATTTACCCTAAAGCGGCGCTCTTTTCCTCCAGCTTCGACATACCAATCACCAGCCGCAGATTCCATCAAATTATCACGATAAATGACATCACCGGGAGGATGGCTTCCAAAAACTGAAACATTCACGCCATAATCCATCAAGCGCGCCAATGTAGCAGCCACAAAAACTCCATAATAATCACGAGTATAACGTGCTGCCCCTGTACGTCGGGTTACCGTACCATGTCGTTCTGCGCTTTCACCAATGACATAATATTCTCCATTAACGCGCATATAATCAATAGGTGGGCCGCTAGGCCCTGCACGATCAATCACTTGTTGATATTCTGTTTCGGTCAGACGACGGAGCGCATGAGGAAAAGTAATTTCGCGATCATTCATTTTCGCTTTGATAATGCTATTGCCAGCATCAAGTACCATTACTGTCTTCATGGGAAACCTCGCAAGAGTGTATACGGGTGTATACACTTATGCTACAACTATTTACCTTTTGTGGCAAGCGGGTTACATTAAGTTATAAATATATTCGTTCTTCAGGAGTAAAAATGATTACCGTAAGACCTTTAACCGTTGTAGATGCAGAATCTTTTCGTAATTTACGCTTATATGCCCTTCAAGAAAGCCCTACTTCATTTAGTAGCGCTTATGAAGATGAAGTGGCAAGGCCTCTCGTTCATACTATTGAACGATTAAAACACCAACAACAACCAAACAATTGCATTTATGGCGCATTTGCTCAAGAAGAGCTTATCGGAATGGCAGGGTTCTTTCAACATGAGGCCCTAAAACTACGTCATAAATCAATTATTTGGGGAGTTTATGTTCTGCCCGATTGGCGGCGACAAGGAGTTGCACGTCAAATGATGGAAGTGATTCTCAATCAAATTAGAACACTTCCTGCCGTAAAACAAGTTCATGTCACTGTAGTCAATAACAATGACAATGTTGCTGCAAAACAAATGTATCTTGAGCTAGGTTTTGTGGAATGGGGAGTTGAACCACGAGCAATACTGATAGACGGTCAATATTATGATGAAGCGTGTTTAGTCTATATGCTTGACTAATCAGCTGCAGAGCTTTGTTCTCGTGGCTCAGGCATTAAGCCTAACTTTACCAACCGAGCTTGATACCGTTCTAAGGTCATGCGCCCATAGCTCATAAAATGCCCTTTTACTTGTTGAGAATCCAGCTTCACTTCGTCAGTATCTTCAGACTGTACGCTTAGTTTCTTGAGCTTGCGGCGCATTTCCCATGCTTCTAATTTATCGCCTAGAGCCCCCTTCAGCACCCACTCTCCTAGCTTTTTAAACATTCCGAGAACACGCTTAGGCACATATTCTCTAGTTGGGTAAAAAGGTTTCTGAGCATTTGGCAGAAAAGTATCAGCCCAGCGATTTAGTTCTCGCATTTGTTCATAAAAATTATAGCCAAACAATGGGATCATCTGCGTTAATTCATGTGCTAAAAATAAATTAGAGGAATCAAGCGCCATTGCTTCAGTAGATAAAACATAATTAGGGCATAAGGTAACCCCTCGAAGCCGCACAAAACGTACAAGTGCTACTGCAAACAACCGCGCTAGCCATACTCGCCCATCTTGAACCACAAGAATATAGTCTAAATCATCTTCCAAATGAGCAGCATTGTGAACCGACAACGCTCCAGTAATGGCAACCATTCGCACAAAGGGTAAACACCCTAACCAAGCGCCATAATATAGAGCCTTTTCCCATAAAATTGATGATACTTTTTGGCGTTGCTGACGCTGTTCAAAAATATCTGGCACTGCAATACGCAAAGCATAAAACAAAGTACCATTTACTTCGGCAGAGCGAATATGCTCATTCAACCACGTTGAGGGTTGGTTGAGAGCCGTATAAACGTCTACTTTTTTAGCCGATACTCCTAAAAGAAAATGATGAATTTCATCTGCCATCATAGGGAAGTTAAAAACATCAGCATAAGCTAAAGTTTGAACTATTGCGAGTTCAAGGGTCGTTGGGGTCATTACTTACTATCCTAGCTCATCAAATTACCCCAAGCGTACAACAAAATTCTCTCCTCGTGCAAATAACCTCTATTGCCAAATCCATAAGTTCTGAAATTGACAACGCCCAGCATCAGCCGCATAGTTAAGCAATATCACGCCAACAGTTCCCTGACTTGGCGGGCTATATTGTGTATTGAAATAAATACCATTGATATAAGTTATAACATAGGGGCCACGTAGAATAATCGTCAGACGCTTTGTGTTGTCATTCAACCTATCTTCATCAGATAAAGTAATGAAATCATAGGTATGTGATAAAATCATCCCATTGCGCACCACAATCACGCCAGCATCGTTTGTAGTACCTACATAAACAATAACACGATCTGTGTTGCCATTGTCACGAAGTGTGAGTCCACACGCAATGTCACTGCCTTCTAATGAAACAACATCTATATTCACTACAATATCATCGTACAAAACATCATCAGGTAGCTGTGTATAGGCTCTTGTCGTTTGAGGGGCGATTTGATAGCCAGTATCAAGAATAGTGTAAACTCGTCGCCCACCATCTGTAATAACCATTGCTTCAGCTAATTCAGATGTAACTTCATCGGCACGTATTGAACGCCACGATTCAAGTGTAGAAGGTGTATCAGGAGGAACAACTACAGCAGTGGTGAGCATGAAACGTTCAATCTCCACCCCTGCCGCACGGCCATCGCCTCGCAAAAGCAGTCCCCATCCTCCACTTGAAAATGTACTATCCTCTATTTGGGTTACTTGCTGCCCATCAACAAATAAAGCTAAATCTTCTCCTAAAGTCGATGCTCCTAAAGAGATTATATTCGATGCAAGCTCTATTGTTCCTTCATCTAAAATAGTTAATTGTCCAAACTGCTGACGCACAACAGCCCACTCACCTAATGGATTTAGATTAAAATAATAACCATCGGGCGTAAAAGCATCGTCTATAGTACGTAAAACCAGCCCAAATGTAGTACTTCTTTCCGTCGTTCGCCACGTGAATTCTACATGAAGATAAGCATCTGAAATTGTCGTATACCCAACTGGCCTAACTACAATAGTTCGATCAATTAATCGGCCGGTTTCATAAATCAGCTTATTATTTTCTTGCCGAGTATAAGGTGTGTTCCAGCGAGTGATACTTTGATCAAAATCATCGCTATCCCAAACCATAGGCAATGTGGTTGGCAACACAAGCAACTGATAACTGCCACTGCCTTTAAACGGTTCAACTTGAATAATGTATTGTTCGTTTGCTTGAGCTAAAAAAGTCGTTGATGCATCAAAAATAATACCTTCAACAGCATCATCATTTTGTGATACTAAATTACCTTGTGAGTCGTAAACACTCATACGCGGATCAAGATCACCACTAGTGCGCCGAACAAAAACACTTAAATCCATGTCATTTTGTACGTCAAGTTGCCACGATTGAACTTCATCCGTAGCGATTGTTCCCAAGACTGTTTGACCAACTCTTATCATTGGTGTTTGGGCAAAAGCCGCTTGTTTCAGAAACACACTCAGCATTACAATAATGAATATGGTAAAGCAAAATTGTCTCATCATAATTCTCTATCTTAGCTTGATATTGACTGTGCTAGCGTGCCAACAAAAAGGGTCAAAGGTTCATATAACACAGAACAACTTAGCACGTCCACGTGTTCTTGTTTTATCGCCAGAACGATATATCTATGGTGATGGTACATCAGTTGACAAATTGATTGAAGATACAGGTGCTCTCAATGCCGCCGATCACCTAACAGGTGAGCAACAAGTTAATGATTCACAAATTATTGAGATGAATCCAGACATTATCATTTTCACTTCTAGATGGCAAAACACAGCCATCATCGAATGGGCAAATGCTTCCGTTTATGCCGAAATTAATGCTATACGCACCAAACAACTGTACCGTTTTCCCTATCGACTTACGGATGCCAACTTACAAGTGAAAAGTGAACAATATCGCATCTTGCTAAAGCAATTGCTTTGGCGGCAAAATTAAAGCGTTATTGAATCCAATATAACCGAATCTAGAGGATTATTTTCGATGATTAGATTTAACAATCGTTATTCTATAATGTTTGTTTTAATTTTGTCCGTAATGCTGCTAGCAGCCTGTGAAGAGCAAGAAGAGAAAGAATCTCCTCAAGAACCTCAAAATGCTGTACAAGTTGCAGAAACAGTTCTGACACTTATAAATAACAATGATGTTGCTACTGCTAGCCAATACTTATGCGAAAAAGACATACAAATATTACGTGAAAATCCCCCAATAGATGAAAGTCCTAAATTTACAGGTGTTGATTGTTCGGGTAACGAATCTATTGTAACGTGTAGCTATAATATCGAAATCAATGGTCGCACTGCAGAGCGTGGGCTTACCGTTGAATTTGATGTTGATGAAGAAGGCAAAATTTGCCAAAGATTAGAGTAATTTTTGAGTTTGTTATTTCGTCAAAAACTTGAAGCAGCCGCCCCAATGGCGGTATTTTTTCGCTTACTGTCATTATAAGGAAAATCAAAATGATGAATCCGCGCTATGCGATATGGTGGCTTGCAACCGCTCACTTCATGAATGATTTCTTTTCAGGAACGTTAGGGATTATCTTAGCAGCTCAAAACGATCAGATTGGATTGAGCAATACACAGATAGGCACCGCATCAGCAATATTTCTAACAGTCTCAATTATACAACCATTTTTGGGATGGGTTTCTGATAAATATCAAGTGCCCCACTTCATGATTTTAGGTTCATCCATTACAGCGCTGGGGTTACTCGTTGTCGGCCTTGCTCAAAGCTATACATTGATATTAATAGGAGTACTATTAGGCGGGTTTGGCAACGCAATGTTTCACCCTACAGGTTTGGCCAGTGCACGTGCACTAGGCGGCCCCATGCGCAAAGGGCGCTCTGTTGCATTATTTATGCTTGGTGGCAATGGAGGTTTTGCTATAGGGCCATTCTTATCAGGATTCGCCCTCGCTTCATTTGGGCCAAAAGGTATAGCACCATTTGTTTTGCTTAACTTGATCATTGTTCCTATATTGTTTTGGCGGCTACAAACTAATCTACGCGATACGCTAAATAATATATCCTCTCAATCTAAAGCCAAGCATAATCAACACACTTCTAGCAATACTAGGTCTAAATGGTATCAAACAACCACAATGATGATTGCTGTTTACTTAATTGTGGTGTTATTACGTGGTGTCATCTATCAAGCACTAAGCACATTCTTGCCCAAATATTACACTGACTATGGCAATAATCTTGACTTTGCAGGAGCTGCCACATTTGCTTTATTATTTTGCTCAGCATTAGGTGGATTTATCGCCACATCATTATCTGATCGTTTGCCACGCTTGCCCATTGTTTCAGTGAGCCTATTTCTCATTGCACCATTAGGATGGTTGTTGCTAGCAGCTAATGGTTGGTGGATATTTGCGTTAAGCGTCCCATTTGGCTTGACAATAGGCGCACAATGGCCAATCCTACTAATGATCGGTCAAGAAGTGCTGCCCGGTGGCGCAAGCGGTTCTAGTGGGCTCGCTTTTGGTTGGGGATTTATCGCCAATGCGGGTGGTACTTTTGTTGCTGGATTATTAGCAGACTGGATCGGATTACGCGAAACTTTACAAGTGGTATCACTGTTACCCATGTTAGGGGCATTCTTAGTCTTCTTGCTTCCTGCTGAAAGTCCCAATGAAAATCCAACTATTACATTAAAAACATCTTACGAACCACAGGAGAGCACGTCATGAGTATTACCATTCATTCACTAACATTAGGTCAATTAGCGACAAATTGTATCATTCTTCGTGATGAGAATAGCAAGGAAGCTATCATCATTGATCCCGCTGATGAAGCGCCACGCATATTAGAAAAAGTTAACGGCTATAAAGTTCGTGAAATTTTACTCACTCATGCACACTTTGATCATGTTTTGGCAAGCAAGCCTGTCAAAGAAGCTACAGGTGCCCCATTACGAGTGCACCCTCATGATGCAGGTATGTTAGAGCACACCCCAGAGATTGCCGCAATGTTCGGCTTGCGTGTTCCAGCAGCAGCAAAGCACGACCTTTTACTTCAGGATGGTGATATTATCCAAGTAGGAGATATACAGCTTGAAACACGACACACACCGGGACATTCTCCGGGACACGTTATTTTCATTTTACATAGCGAAAAAGCAGTGATTAATGGTGACTGTATCTTTGCTGGGAGCATTGGCCGCACCGACTTGCCGGGTAGCGTACATGAAGAGCTTGTCGATAGCATTTTACATAAAATTTTGCCTATTGGAGACGATTATAAACTTTATACTGGTCATGGGCCACATACTACTATTGGGCAAGAAAAACGCCACAATCCTTTCATTCAACAATTTTTAGATCATTACGCTTAATGATTAAATATCAATTGTTGGCCATCCGAATCAATAATGATCTCACCTTCGGGTTTCACATTATGAGTAATTAGTAGATCAGCTAGTGGTTCGCGAACGTAACGTTGAATAATGCGCCGAAGAGGACGAGCGCCAAAATGCAAATCAACATTTTGATCTAACAACCATCTTTCTGCAGATGGTGTAAAAGTGATGCGAAGCCCTTGTGAGGCAGCAAGTTGGCATTCTTTTTGCAGCATCTTTCGCAAAATATCACCTAAATGCTCACGAGTAAGTGGATGAAAAACTACAATATCATCTAATCGATTTAAGAATTCTGGGCGAAAGTGCTTGCGAACGTCTGCTAGCACTTGTTGACGAATTTCATCATCTAAAATAGGCGTTTGTAAGTGACTAGCTCCCAGATTACTCGTTAAAATCACTACTGCTTCGCTAAAGTTCGCAATGCGCCCTTGTGCATCAGTCAACCGCCCTTCTTCCAAAACTTGAAGCAGAATATCTAAAATACGCTGATGCGCTTTTTCCACTTCATCAAACAACACCACAATGTAGGGCTGCTCGCGCACGCGATCCGTGAGCTGCCCTCCGCCTTCATAACCAACATAACCCGGAGGCGCACCTATTAACCTACTAATCGTGTTCTCTTCCATATATTCTGACATGTCAATTTGAAGCATGGCATCTTCATCACCAAACATAAATTCTGCCAACGCTTTTGCTAACTCTGTTTTTCCAACTCCAGTTGGACCCAAAAATAAGAACGAGCCAATGGGACGACGCGGGTCTTTTAACCCTACTCGTGCAGTACGTACAGCACGACTTACTGCCAACACTGCTTCATCTTGTCCTACAATGCGTTGATGCAAGTGCTCAACCATACGTGCATATTTGCTACGTTCATCTACATCTAAATTACTAACAGGAATTCCTGTCATTTGGGCACAAGCTAACATCACATCATCAGCATCAAGAATATTATCTTTTAAATCATGGCGAAATGCCAATTGTGACTGCTGATTCATGCTCACCATAGCCGCCGTTCGGTGCAATAAATGTGAAGCACTGCGCGGCATAGGGATTTCTGTTAAATAGCGTTCAGCCAAACTAACAACAGCCTCTAATGCAGCGGGGTCAATAGTGATCTGATATTCTTCAGCAATTTCTGCGCGCATCATCTTTAAGATTTCGAGGGTTTCGGCAGGTGTAGTTTGTTCTACGCGAAGCACTTGAGCATGTTCAGCAATCGCTGTTACCGAACTTAAGCGTGCTTCCCATTCTACAGGTGTTGTAGTGCCAATGATGATAGGGTTATAAGTTAAGAATGCTTTTTGCAAATTTTGGCCAGCTTTAGGAAATTCAGCACGGCTACCGCCAAAAAAACGATGCAAATGTGGAACAAATAAAATGCCATCTTTGGCAGCCATGATAGCAGATTGAATGGACTCAACAGAATTATCAAGCAACGCGCGTTCATCGACCTGAATGAAGCAGCGAATATTAGAAGGGCCTTTATTTTCCGCAATTAGAGTAGCTAGAGAATAAGCTAAAGAACGTTTTCCAACTCCATCTAGCCCTATGAGAATGATATGCCGTCGAATTGTTTGGGCAATAATGTTCATCATTTCACGTAATAAAATTTCACGGGCATATAGCTTGGGGAGCTTATGGTGATGATCAGTGTTGATATAATCAATGATTGTATTAAAAGTTGTGCGCCTACGAACTACTGTAGGTTCTGAAAGAGACATTACAGCGCTATGTGTAATGCCATGCTGTTGTAATAAAAAGCCCGTCCCTAAGCGTCGGTCAGTGAAACTTATCAACAGATGATCGCTATCAATCTGATTAAGATTCTGGCTTTGTGCTAGGCTTAGGGCTTCATCAAGGGCAATCACCATCTGGCGGCTCAGCGGAAAACGACTTCCATCTGGCAATAACAGATCAAGCTCGCCATATTTATCTTGCCGCGATTCAACTGCCAATCGTACTTGCTTTTCCAAACGCGCTAAATCAATACCACGTCTTTCCGTAAAGTGTTGAAGTACTTGATAAGCAGCCGTGTTTTTATGTTGCAACATTGACCATAAAACTACTTCTGGCATTAAGGTACGGCGCATATAGCGTTTGGCAACATCAACAGCATCAATCATGATTGATGTGACATCCGATGACAACAAGTTTGGATTCAAAGACCCCATTAGCGTTATTCTCCCAAAGTAGCTAACAACGTCTTTTATATTAATTTGTTCAAGAATATTCTTCAATAAAAGAAAAGCCCTATCACCACATGGCGATAAGGCTTCGCGTTGTTATTGCTCTTTAACTAACGTTAGGCTGGAAGTTTTAGAGCGACCAGTTGATCAAGCGCATCACGCAAAACAGGTTCAGGTAATGCCCCTGCTTGTTGACCAACGATCTTTCCTTCTTTGACAAACATAAGGGTTGGTATGCTCATAATACGGAAGGCTTGTGCTAAGGCAGGATTTGCGTCCACATCAACTTTAGCGATTTTTACCTTACCACTATATTCCTTTGCGAGCTTATCTAAAATAGGCGCAATTGTTCGGCAAGGGCCACACCATTCCGCCCAAAAATCTACTAATACTGGTAGATCGGACTTTAAAACTTCAGCTTCAAATGTTTGATCAGTCACGTGTACTGGTTGCATTGGATGTTCCTTCTGGTTTCCATTTTTGTCGGCAGTTGTTGCCGATGAATGATTTAACTGTACAAGTTGTTGGGCAATGGATTGTACATCTGCTGCCCATGGTCGTTGGCGACGTAGCACTTCTTCGCCATTATGCCAACCAATTAACACGGGACGCTTGCCGAGCGCAAAACGCGCTATTAGATCATCGTTATGTTCATTCACAATAACAATCTGCAATCGCCCCTTGTAATTTTTAGACGCAGCATCAAGCGCTTTGCTTACATCTGATGATGGAGAACTGCCATCTGGCGAGAGCCAAATGAGTAAAGGCTGTTGCGAAGATTGCAACAAAAGATCAAGTTGTTTGGCATTAACTTTATGCATCTCGGACATAAAGGCATTTATTCCTTATGAAACTAGGCCACCGACAAATTACATCACTTTATAGACAGCGTACAACTTGAGGATTATACCTCATTTGATAGACGCAACGAACAAGAAACTTTTTACATCATTCCAATAAAGGATACATATCATAATTTATGATGATCCGTTCACTGTTAAATAGTTACATTTTAAACTACAACGATCCTTTGAAAAAGGATTTAATAAGAATATCAATTAGCGAGTCGCTGCTAACATAAAACACAGGAGAACGCATCTACGGCAACAACAGCAAGAAATTCTAATCCTAGCAAAGAAAGCCCAATTCAATATCAACTTTTTGGGCGTACCGTCGAAAGCACATATTCTTTTCCAGCAATTGGTTATGCAATCTTAGGCTTGCGCCTTGTGATGGGTTGGATATTCCTACAAGCGGGGCTAGAAAAACTGTTTGAAGACAACTGGACAGCCGAAGGATACCTAAAGTTTGCAATACATCCTGATAACCCATTCCGTGATTTCTTTGCCGATATGGCAGGTAATGGCCTTGTAGATGCTTTGAATATCTATGGGCAAATAGCCATCGGTTTAGCATTGATCTTGGGTGTTGCTGTGCGGTGGACGGCCTTCTGGGGTGCAATAATGATGATTCTATATTGGCTGACAGCATGGCAGGGTGGTATTGGAGATTTCATTCCACTAGAGCACGGTTATATTGTAGACGATCATATCGTCTATGCAATGTTGCTCTTTGGATTGGGGGCATTTGGCGCAGGTCGTGTTCTCGGATTGGATGCCGTCATTGAGAAGACGGAGTTTGTACAAAAACAACCTCTGTTGAAATACCTCTTAGGCTAAACGTTACTTCATCAAATACAACGGTAAGGAGTGTATCGCCTTCTCCAATTTAGCGATACACCCTTTTTATTAGCGCTTGTCGGAAACGAAAAATAATTACAATTCCCTATCTTCAGGGTGTCATAGTAAGAGTTGGTGTAGGAGAAGGTTCAGGAAGATTAGAACAATCCCCACTCAAATTGATTTCAAAACCATATACCCACCCTCGTTCATAAGGGGCAAAAGGCCTAACGACTTGATACCAATTCGTCTGTGCTATAGCAACAACGTTCCAGTATTCTCCGATATACATTTGACGTTGTATAGGTGTTCCAAAAGGTGCAGTATACACAGTCACAGGTAGCTCCGTCTTTGCAGTGGCACGACAAATATTATCTATCGGAACACTAGGACTACTCGATGAGGCATTATTGGTTCCATCACCACCACCGCCAGTACCAACCCCCGTATCATTAAAACTTAAAATGCCAGTATCAAAATCAGAAGGAGCTTGTGTTGCTGGCGGGCGTGGTGTTCTCGTTGCAGATTGGGGCGTGAACGTCGGTTGACTAGTGTTAGTGGGAAAAGCTGTCACCTCCGTCATAACAAATGGAGTAATTGTTGAAGTGACAACATTATTGGATAGACTTATGTTTTGCTTACGCTCAGCATCTTCCGAAGTAGTGACCAAATACACCAAAAAAGCACTGATAAAAAATAATGAGATAGCCGCCGCAGCGCCTAATAATGGCAAGCGTTGAAGCAAATTTTTTCTTGCAGTTACCTTATAGCGTTCTGAATACCCTAATCCCACTTGAGTTGGCTCAAAACCATCCAAAGATGATGATACTGTATGTGGCATAGGCATTCGTGTAATTCGCGTTGGCTCTGGTGACGGTGCCAAATTTGGTTGCGTCGCTTGTGATACAAATAACTGTTCTTTTACTCTTTTAGACAATGGCGGCAATGGATTAGCCCAATAGGTAGCTTCTTCTTGTACCACGTCTGCGATCATGCGCCATTCTAAATAAGCAGCATATAAAGAAGGGTCTCGCGCCAAACGTTGTTCAAGTTGCTGAGCCTCATTTTCAGAAAGCTGTCCTGCAATATAAAGGGGCAACCAATCGTACCATTGTTGATGATTATTCATTAAAACCACCTTCTTGCATCAAAATCATGCGACGCAATGCTTCTTTTGCTCGATGAAGGCGACTTTTTACTGTGCCAATGCTGATATTCAATACCTCCGCAATTTCAGGCCCTGTAAGTTGTTGAAAAAAAAACAACACCAACACCTCACGTTGATCGGGGCTAAGATGCTCAAGAGCAGCTCTGACACGCGCTTTATCAAATTCGCGTTCAACAAGTTCTTGTGGGCCAGTATCTGAGCTTGCTAAATCATACGCCGCATCTACATCAACAAGTTGTGGTTGATAGCGTCTTTGTGTATTAATAGCCCGATTCCGTGCAATCACCAACAACCACGTTTTTACACTACTCTCACCCCTAAATTGAGCAGCATTACGCCATGCAGCCAACATAGTATCTTGTAACACTTCTTCGGCTAATGCTCGATTATTAAGTCGGGCCATCAAAAATGCTAAAATCTGCCCACCATAGCGCTCATAGAGTTGGTCGAGTGCTTGGGTATCGCCTGCTGCCATTGCATCGATTAATCCCACATCTGGGTCTGCTCTAGAAGTTGACCACGATTGTTGCATATAATCATTTGCCCCCAAAGTATCTATGAGCAATAGACACCATGTTGATAAAGAAAGTTCCATTTTATCTCATCAAAAAAGTAAAAGTAGTATAAGAATATTTCTTCTCCTTCCTGCACATTCAGTTAACTCAATTGCTTTTCCCCTGCAAAAAAACACGAATGATTTGCTATAATCTCAACACACTTAACATGAATAAAGGAGCAAAACTTGAGCGATAAACCTGTACGTGTGCGGTTTGCGCCCAGTCCCACCGGTTCACTTCATATTGGTGGAGTACGCACGGCGCTATTTAATTGGTTATTTGCCCGCCAACAAAAAGGGGCATTTATTCTACGTATCGAAGATACCGATAAAAAACGTTATGCCGAAGGGGCCGTTGAAGAGATCATTAATGGTTTACGATGGCTAGGCTTGGATTGGGATGAAGGCCCTGAAGTTGGCGGGGATAAAGGCCCTTATTTTCAATCTCAACGCCTTGAACTTTATCGCGAATGGGCAGAATGGTTAGTTGCCAACGATAAAGCCTATCGTTGTTATGCCACGCCTGAAGAATTAGCCGAAGCCGAAGAACAAGCTAAAAAGCGCGGGCTACGATGGACAGGATATGATCGTCGCCATCGATATTTAAGCGAAGAAGAGCGCCAACGTCTGCACGAAGAACGTAATGGTGTACATGTGATCCGCTTTAAGATGCCCATTGATGGACAAACCCGCGTGCATGATCTCATTCGTGGCGAGATTGTTTTTGACAACAAAGAACTCAATGATCTTGTTCTCTTAAAATCAGATGGTTATCCTACTTACCATCTCGCTAATGTGGTAGATGATCACTTTATGGAAATCAGCCATATTATGCGTGGCGAGGAATGGATACCCACCGCACCTATTCATTGGCAGCTTTACAACGCTTTTGGCTGGGAGATGCCGCTCATCCTGCACTTACCTGTCATCCTCAATCCAAATGGCAAAGGCAAGATGAGTAAGCGCTATAAATTGCCAGAGGGGACTGATAAATTTGTTCCCGTTTTGCTCAGCGAATATATGGAAGCAGGTTATTTACCAGAAGCATTGGTCAACTTCTTAACCAATGTTGGTTGGGCTTTTGGCGATGATCGAGAGATATTCACAGTTGAGGAAGCCATTGAACACTTTGATATTATGCGGATTAACCCTGCGGGGAGCGCATTCCCTTATCAAAAATTAGAGTGGATGAATGGAGTCTATATCCGCAAGCTCTCTCCCGAAGAGCTAACAGAACGTTTGAAGCCTTTCTTAGAACGTGCTGGTCTGAAATATGATGAGCAAAAGCTGGCATTCATTACCCCATATATCCAAGAGCGGCTAAAAACGCTAAGCGAAGTTGTAGATATAACGCGCTTTTTATGGGTTGAAGAATTTGTGCCAGCTCCCGTTGAAGAGCTTATCCCCAAAAAGCTTGATGCCGAACAAACGAAAAAGATTCTGCAAGCCGTATATGATACCTTAGATGCTTTACCGAGCTTTGACTGGCCAACACAAGAAGCAGCTTTGCGGCAACTTGCGGAAGATTTAGGGCTTAAAGCTGGACAATTGTTTAATCCTATACGAGTTGCCACAACAGCACAGCGTGTTGCCCCGCCTCTTTTCCAATCAATGGAGGCATTAGGAAAAGAAGAAACACTGCGCCGCATCAAACTTGCAATTGATGCTTTAGATTCATACCTCAATAAAAGAGATTAGAGTGCCGCTAAAAAGAAAAAGGGGGTGTTCCCCTTTTTTCGTTATCTAGCTTCAAATATATTGCCTTCAAGACAATCTACTCTAAAAATTTTCCTGCCGTCCGATAAAACAGTAACTAAGCTAATATTAGGATAATCTTGGATATTTTCCTGATATATATTAGCTATAAATGAACCATAGAGATTTTCTAGCTGCGTCTTTGAATCAAATTTTGTTGTATACAAGTATGCTGATGAATACTTATCTTGATGTTCACATACCCAATCTGTCAAAAAAGTATGATCAAGATAATCAGTATAGGGATAAGGTGAAAAAGATAAAGTATGATATTTGGGAAGGTAAAAAGGAATAAAAACACTATCTTCACCAATAATCAGAGTGCGCTCTGGTGTTGTGTGATTTTGTATCCACTGTAATAAAGGAGTATTTTCAACATAAGAACGATCATCTCTAGGAAGTAAAACTAAGTTAAGCAATTGCAATAAAATAATGGCAAACCAAAAGTACATGAACATAACATAATATTTTTTATTGACAAAAGAGAGGATTCTAAAAATTGATAAACATACCGTTACAAACAGAATCAGGCTTGTAAAAAGCACTAAACGAAAGTTAATCGTATCAAAATGATAAACAGACCTGTATACCACCAGCACAACAATATAAATACTTGCTGAAAATAATGGCCACCAACGACAGTTGTCTAGGAAAAAATTTCTTACAAATATTAGTATTTGTGTTTTACGACTTTGAGGTATATAGCGCTTGAAAAAAATGACGCTCAAAAACAATCCAATAATACTAATAGCAACGAAGGACTTTGAAGAAAAAAAACTTTCAAAGGCGTTATATTGCCCCAGCAGTGCTTCAAAAGTTATCTTGAGATTATCGTAGGCTGTAATATTAGAAGGGTTACGACTTCCTCCCATAAATGTTCCTGTAATAAATCTGTTTCGCAAAACTATAGGAAAAGCGATAATCCCCCACCCCACAAGATAGTACAAATATCCTCGATATATCCGTCTTAACTTGAAAACCGAACTAAGTAGGATCAGGCCTATAGGCAACCATAAACCAAATATATAACGTATTCCAAAACTAATACCTGCAAGAATTCCTGCTAAAAATGACCAGCGGGAAAATGTTAGTTGCTTTGAAGTATGAACAAGAGCCCATAACCACCAAACCGTTACTGCTACACCTAGAGTATCAGTCAAAGGAAATAAGCCCGCATATAACAATGGATAATGAGCAAAAGCAATTAATGCTGCAATAACAGCAACTTGAAAGTCATACAACAAACGATATAAACAATAAATGCCTATTATCGTAAGCATAACACCTAAAGAAGATAGAATGGCAGCCGCATCTACATGAGATATACCCAAAGTAGCAATGCCGGCAATAGCAATAGGATATAGGGGGGGCTGAACAGTTAGCGGTGTCGGAATTGAATCGTCTATATCATAATTCGTAACGTTATAACCTAACGAATTCTGGACAATACCTTTGCCTGCAGAGATATTGCGCGCCACAGTGATATAATTCATGCCATCTTTACGCTCATGAATTTGCAAAAAAGTTACAACTAAAATAACGTAAAGCACCAAAATAATTAGCAATGTTCTGAATAAATATTCTGGTTTAAGTTCCAAAGTTTATTATTCCTTTTATACGTTTAAAATAAAAATACACCTAGAGCGCTATAGCTCTTGAGGCATATTTTATATTCGTTACAATATCTTAATCTTAAGATGTAGCTAGTGGAATAATTTCCAACGTGGGATCAAAAGTTGGAATGCCTGTTGCATCAGCCTGATCAGCTTCTGTTTTAGGTAGGCGCGCTTGCATACTATAGGGGCCAGTCCATACAACCTCTACGTTCACTAAGCGACCTTTCCAATTACGAGAATTGTCCTCAAAGAAGACAAGTTTATTTTGTGGTGTACGTCCGCGCCATTTTCCTTTATGCAAGTCTTCAACCAAAATTTCCACCGTCTGGCCCAAGTAAGGGGCATTAATTTCGGCTTGAACTTGAGCTTGCAGTTCCTCTAGCATCTTATGACGTTGCTTCTTTTCTTCTTTAGGCACGTCATCCTGCATACGACGTTCAGATACTGTGCCGGGACGCGGGCTATACATCGCAAGGTGTGCCTTATCGAGCTTCAAATCTGCTAACACCTGATATGTATCCATGAACTGCTCATGTGTTTCGCCGGGAAAGCCGACAATAATATCAGTGTGAATCGCAACATTTGGAATAATTCGACGAATTTTAGCGATCAAGTCTCTATATTGTTGCTGTGTGTATCCGCGTTTCATATTTTCTAGCACAAGATCATTGCCAGCTTGAATAGGGACTTCAATATGAGGCATAACTCGTGGCAGTTCGGCAACAGTTTCCAGCAACTCATCGGTCATCCAATTCGGATGACTTGTTAAGAAGCGAATGCGGTATAAGTCTTCTTCTTCAGCCACTTGATGAACCACACGCAATAATTGAGCTAAATTAGGGCCATCAGGAATATCTTTGCCATAGCGATCTACAATTTGCCCCAACAGAGTAATTTCTTTTACCCCTTGCTGTGCAAGGCTACGCACCTCTCGCACAATTTCACCAACAGGTCGTGAACGTTCAATGCCCCGTCGAAAAGGAATAATGCAGAACGTACAAGCATGAGAACACCCATATACAACTGGCACATGCGCACTTACCAACGTCCCCCGTTCATGGGCAGGCAACACCAACTCGGCTTGCTCTGGAGCCATCTCATCCATAGCCGCATTCAAGCGCGCACGTTTTGCGACTTCCAATGTCACAACATCAGCTTCAATGTTGCGATCTTGCAAAAATGCCGTCATAGGTTCTATTTCGCTTGGCGGAATAAAAACATCGACAAAAGGAACTTGCTTGCGCAAACGCAGAGGGTCTTTTACCCCCACCAAGCACCCCATTAACCCAATAACAATATTGGGGTTTTTCTCTTTTAGTTTCCGAAGCTGTTGTAAACGCCCCCAAGCCTTATCCTCAGCTTGCTGACGAACAACACACGTATTGATAACATGCACATCGGCGCTATCAGGATCACCATTTGGCTCAATGGGCTCATATCCGAGTTGTTCAAGTGCTGATGCTAAACGTTGAGAATCAGCAACATTCATTTGGCAACCGAGTGTTTGGATGTGATACTTCATATCAACCTGCCAAATCCAATATTTTTCAAAATTATCGTTTAATGGTATTGATTGACATATTGCCCATGTCTAAAAACAAGGAATTCTTACTATCAATATCAACAGCAGAATTTGTTATCTTACGTCATTTCTAACAAGGTGGAGTAATGTCCCAACCTGTTTAATTACCATACCACAAAAAGCACGGGCGTGCTATGCTCAAAGGTCAAGGGCGCATCATTAATTTAGGCTCAGAGTATGGATGCGCCCTCTAAAGAGAGGAATAATGCACTTCTTTAATTAGGCTCGTTCAAACGGTAACCAATACCGCGCACATTTACGAGAATATTTGGGTCTTGGCCTGCATTTTTCAGTTTGCGACGTAAATTGCTTACGTGCGGACGAATGACTTCGCGGGCTTCATTTTCCTCTATAGAATAACCACGCACTTCTCGCACTAACTCTGAACATGGCACTACACGCCCACGATGAGCAGCCAAGTATAGAAGTAGATCAAATTCTGTTGGTGTAAGATCAATTAATTTTCCTTCAACCTCAATTTGATAGCGCCCCGGATAAATTGTTAATGGCCCAATAGCCATTGTTGTTGAATTTGTAACCGTAGCCGCCTCATTATATTCATGTACTGGACGTACAACTGTTGAATGAGACATTGGAGGCTCAATAGGTGGTTGACGGCTCAATTCGTTTACGTTACTCCGAATCGCGGAAAGCAACTGGCGGCGACGTTGTAAGTTATGCGCACGCTCAACCCCTCGCCTCACACTTTCGCGAATATCTTCACTTGTACTAGGTTTAATCAGATAGTCATGTGCCCCTAAACGCAGGCTTTCGACTGCTGTGCCTAAACTGGCATAGCCTGTCATCAAGATGACAACGGCATCTGGTGATTGTTCTTTAATTTGAGCGAGCAAATCAACCCCACTAATACCCGGCATCCGAATATCAGTCAAAACCACATCAAAGTCACGTTCAGCTAAAATAGAGAGCGCTTCTTCACCACTAGATGCGGTTACTACCTGATACCCGACCCGCTCTAAGGTCTTTGTGACCGAATAGCGAATCGCACCTTCATCATCTACCACTAAAATTGTTGCATCGTGATATTCCATCTGAACCTTCCATTCATTTAGCATCGATTATAAATAAATTTAGAAGTTAATCAAGTTCAAATAATCTATCTGTAGCAAAAATATAAAGATATGCATAGAAATAGTATCAAGATAAAAACAATTTTTAAGTCCTAAATCTATGTTTTCTAGAGACGTTTTATATGAAAAGCAGATTATCAATTGTAGAATCAGCTACATGTAATAGGTTGGAATCTAGAGCAATCGAAAATATACTAGGTAGATAATCAACATCGGAGGGAATTTAATCTATGTTCAATGCTTTATCAAAATTTGGGTATCGGCAAATCCCGTCTTGGGCACATCCTAGCCACCCAATTATGCGCACTGTTTTGGGCCGCTCTAACCGTCTGAAGTGGAGTCGTCGTATTTTCCTATGGCTCATCTTATTACTTGTTACGACAGCAGCCATTGCAGCAGGATATATAATTGCTGGCACGACCACTGAAAACACCGAGCCCACAATCAGTGAAATACTTTATTGGCCATTAGTCGGTGCGCAAACTCTTGCGATGATTTTAGCGATAGCAATGACTACAAATGCCGTCAACATTGAACGCCAAAAACAAACTTGGGATAGCTTAAAACTTTCATTAGCAGGTGTTGGCTTGACATTAAGAGCACGTTGGGCAGCTGTTTTTTATCGTCTTAGTTGGTTGTTATTCGTTATCACCATAGGAAGATTAGTTTATATCGGCATTTTATTAGACGATATGACCGAGTTTCAAGGGCGTGCACTTGATCTAAGAATCAGCGGCATTACTCCATCAGTATCCTTAGACCTCACCGTTATTATTATCTCTTTACATATGACAGCTTTCGTTATACAGCCATTTGTCGCGGTAGCCCTAGCTGCAGCTGCGGGGCTTGTTGTATCTGTTTTTATGCGTGGCCGTGGCGTAATGATCTTGGGATTAGGATTGCTTATTGCACTTCGGTTACTGATCACTGTTGGTAGTATTCTATTAGGCAATAGCGTATTAGAAAACATAGGCTTAGGCGTTAAACCCGAACTCGCCGAAATCGCTAATGAAAATACCGTTGACGCTTGGTATCGATTAATTCTCTCCTCAGCAGAAGGCGATCAAATGTTAAAAATACTCAATTTAGATACTTTAGGCCAAATTTGGGCGGACATAGATTATGGCATCTATCTTGGAGCCATTATGTTGATAGTTGTGCTAGTAGAGGCTATTCTCGCAAATATGCTTGTGATTTTTGCTGCTTGGCGAGCTAGCAAACCTACGAATGATTGAGGACTGTGCATGTGGTTTTTAAGTAAACTTACGACTAGTGTATTGTTATTCAATGCCATTTTACTTGGGGGAGTTTTCACCTATCGAAATATCACCCCTCCCTACCTTGAGCAAACACTTGTAATTGATAAAGCCTGTGGTATGGAATGTTGGTTTGGCTTCATCGCTAATGGGCAAACAGTTCGCAAAGATATTCGCACCGCCATTGAAGAAGCGGGTGCTCAACCTATTAACACACGCGGAACCAATATGCGCTTCATACAGTATAAAAATACATCAAACCAAACGTTGGGAACAATTTCAGTTGAACTAGAAAATGGATATGGTATTAATGTATGTTTTTTCCCAACACCTTCTACAGTCACAATTGGCGATGTATACGCAACTTTTGGCGCGCCAGATTCATTTTGGGTTTATTATTTTCGAGGCCGTCCCAATTTTGAAGTGTTATACGAATACGATAATGCTTATGTACTGGCACGTGGCGACGCTAAAATAGATTGGTTCTTCTCCGAAAAATCGCAAAGAGTAGGGTTCGATTTACGTATTAACGAAATTTGCACATTGCAGGAATCTGGTTTAGGTGACATTCGCCCACTAGAATATCCCTCATGGCGGGGCTTTAACGTACCAATACTAGCATATCAAGCTGATGTATATATTTCTGATGGTCTAGACCCTTTTTCATTCCAATAACTTTTGGAGATTGCTTTGTAGAAGCTGGCTGGAGGAACGTTCGATCTGCTTTACTTCTGTCATCACTTCAATGGCCACAGCAAGCGCATCTGTTTCAGTTGTAATAATATCGAGCTTCTGCAAACATTCCATGACATTTGCGATGTATTCATTTAACATTTGGCGGGTTTCGTCTGGCAAGAAGAAGCCCAATCGGTAAATTTCAGCACGCATATCTTGAAGTTGGTTAATCAGCTGATCTTTCCATTGGCGCAATGTCTTATCACCATTAGGGTATTCCAATATAGCTTCAACACGACCTATCATACCCAAGAGGTGACTCGCAGCTTCTAAACGTTTGGTCAATAACATGTGCTGATACCAATAGGACGGCAGCCGAGTTTCAAAGTAATAGATAATAATCCCTGTTGCGCCAAACATTGCACATAAAGTGAAAAATGCCGCTAGTACAATTTCCATACTATATTCCCATTAATTCTTATCTAGAAAACAGGTAAGATATGTAGTGTATAATTTCCGCCTGTCCCTAGAATATCTTCAATAAAAATAGCATAAACACCACTGAAAGAAACATTAACAATAAACTCAGATTCCACTTGTCCAACTGTACTATGGATAAGTTCGCCATTTGGGCTATATACACTCACCGATGGTGTAAGCGATCCTGAGCCAATAACTCGAATACGTAGTGATGAATCAGTATGCACTTCAAAAGCATAAAGATAATTCATATTGGGCGCTATATATTGATCAATACGCGCAGGCACTGTAATACTAATACGTTGTGTAGTAAGCTGAGACACGTTATCTGGTAGACGTGATAATGGATCATTAGTTGTTGCGATAGGGTAAGCATTTTGATTTGGTACAACGCGATACTCTGGCTCTGCATTTGGTAATAAAAACCAAGTGCCAAGTCCTAGCAAAAGCAAGGCAATTAATAGTGCTCCAATTATCATAATTTGTCGAATATTTAAGAAATTGAAAATTCCAATATGCTGCCCATAACTTTGAAATGCATAAGTTTCTGTATCATCAGGCGCATTATCAGAAGGCAACCCTAAACGCTCAAACATCAATGCAAAATCTCCCCATTACGTCTGTATAAAATTCTTGTCATAATCGTAGCGCATTTGTTCTCAGAATACCTACTAGAAAGAAACGCGATGATTGAAACACTCTTAGTAGCACTAGGTATTTTTCTAATTCGTATTATTGGTAATGCAATCAGCACGCTTCGCTTGGTCATGCTCGCCCGAGATCGAGATGTCGCAATGTTCATCCTGAGCTTTTTAGAATCTTTGACATTCGCTGTGGCTATCAGTGCTGTGGTTGCTAATCTAAGTTCATTGATTAATCTCATCGCCTATTCAGGTGGGTTTGCTGTTGGCAACTATTTAGGCGTATGGTTAGAACGCAAATTGACCATTGGCTATGTACAATTAGCGATCACCAGCCCACAACATGGCAAAGAAATAGCAAATGCTATACGTCAAGCTGGTTTTGGTGCCACAGAAATTATCGGCTATGGTGTTAACGGCGAGGTTATGATCGTTGAAAGCGTCATCGAACGCCGACATCTTAAAACAACAATAGAGATCGCTCAATCCATTGATCCTCTTGCTTTTATCACTACTCGTAGCTTGCAAAATACATTCTATGGCTTCATTCCTAGTGTACGTCCCGGACTGTATCTTATGCGAAATCGCCCCCTCGCGAAAATCCAAAAATCCAGTAAAATAACAAAGGATTAGCACATTTGTTCGTCGGAGAATTAAATGTCACAAGATAAAATTATCGTACGTGGAGCACGAGTTCACAACCTCAAAAACATTGACGTAGAAATTCCTCGCAATAAGCTCGTTGTCATCACTGGGCTTTCTGGCAGTGGTAAAAGCTCTTTAGCTTTTGACACTATCTTTGCTGAGGGGCAACGGCGTTATGTCGAAAGTCTATCAGCTTATGCACGTCAATTTTTAGGGCAAATGGAAAAGCCCGATGTCGATCAGATCGAGGGATTAAGTCCTGCTGTTTCGATTGATCAAAAAGCAGGCAGCAGTAACCCCCGTTCAACTGTGGGCACAGTAACTGAAATTTATGACTATTTACGTTTGCTTTATGCGAGAGTTGGCAAACCACACTGTCCAGAATGTGGCACCCCATTAGAAGCGCAATCGGCTCAACAAATTGTTGATAAAGTCGCTGCTATGCCAAATGGATCACGTGTGCAAATTCTTGCCCCAATCATCAAAGACCGTAAAGGCAGACACGAAAAAATCTTCAAAGAAATTCAAGAAGCAGGCTTTGTGCGCGCAAGAGTCAACGGAGAAGTTATTGACGTAGACAATCCACCTAAGTTGGATCGCTATAAAGCCCACACGATTGAAATCGTAGTTGACCGACTAGTAATACGTCATTATGAAGACCCAGATACAGAAGAAGCTCAGAGCTTTATCACGCGCCTAACAGATTCAGTGGAGACAGCGCTAGAGCTAGGAGATGGATTCGTCATTATTAGCGATGTTTCTGATCGTGAAGGAAAAGTGATCGATCATCCATATAGTGAATTCTTGGCTTGCCCCAATGGACACGGTAGCATCCCTGAAATTGAGCCGCGCACATTCTCGTTCAACACGCCGCATGGGGCTTGTCCACACTGCCAAGGCTTAGGCGTATTGCTAAAAATTGATCCAAATCTCGTTATTCCTAATCCCGATTTAAGCCTTGCAGAAGGCGCAATTCAAGCCGATGCATGGCCTCAAGGTCGCGACTCTTTTACAAGTCAAATTGTTGAATCAGTTTGTCAACATTTTGGGATCGATTATCACGCAGCTTGGAGCGATTTACCCCCCGAACATCAAGAAATCATTTTATACGGTGGCAACGATGAAAAAATTGCGGTGAAATACCAAAATAGCAGCGGTGATATTCGTACTTATCGCACACGCTGGGAAGGAATCATCGCTAATTTAGAGCGCCGCTATAATGAGACTTCTTCTGATTGGATGCGCGGCAAAATAGAAGAAGTTATGAGTGAGTATCCATGCCCTGTATGTCATGGAAAACGGCTCAATGCATGGGCGCAAGCAGTTACAGTGGGTGGGCTAGCCATCCATGAAGTTACAGATATGCCTGTTAAACGCATTGCATATTGGCTTGATCACTTAACTGCAAGTAATAATGGCTCTGAACCTGCGCTTTCTATACGCGACCAAGAGATCGCTCGCCAAATACTCAAAGAAATCAGTAATCGCGTACAATTCATGATCGATGTTGGTTTAGATTACCTGACATTAAGTCGCAGTGCCGGCTCACTTTCTGGTGGAGAGGCACAACGTATAAGGCTGGCCACACAGATTGGATCGCGCCTAACGGGCGTACTTTATGTGCTTGATGAACCATCCATTGGACTTCATCAACGTGACAATGAACGTTTGATCCAAACCCTAGAAGGAATGCGCGATCTAGGTAACACTGTTTTAGTAGTCGAACATGATGATGAAACTATGCGACGCGCCGATTATCTCATTGATATGGGACCGGGTGCAGGTGAACACGGTGGTACAATTGTTGCTACGGGGACACCACAAGAGATTATGCAACATCCCACTAGTATCACAGGGGCTTTTTTAAGTGGGAAACGTAGAATTCCCGTTCCTCAACAACGTCGTAAAGGGAATGGGCAATCCATCATTATTCGTGGTGCACGCGGAAATAACCTCAAGAATATTGATGTCGAAATTCCACTAGGCAGACTAGTCGTCATTACTGGTGTAAGTGGTTCTGGCAAATCAACGCTAATGATCGATGTCTTATATAAAGCAGTCGCACAAAGACTATATGGGAGCAAAGAACGCCCTGCTGAGCATGACGCAATTGAAGGGCTAGAAGCCATCGACAAAGTGATTAATATTGATCAAAGCCCTATAGG
>RFGP01000167.1 GCA_003697365.1 Chloroflexota bacterium
ACAGTTTGCCCATCGCCACCAGTGGTTATCTGTGCTTGTTGAACATTTGTGGCTACTTCAATAATCCCCAAGCCCAAAGCTCCTTGAGAGTCCAATAATGTACGCCACAAGCGACCATCATCTGTAAGCCAGACAAAATGGTAAAAATGATCTTCGCGTAATGTGGGCGTAATGTCCCACCATACAGGAATGCCATTTGTGAAACTTAATTTTCTGTCAGTTCGATTTTCTAGATCGCGTAGCATTAAATATGGCTGCTCGGCAATATGCCAGACAAGTTGTTTTTCAACAAATAAAGGTGTTTCTTTGGCATTTGCGGGGTAAAAGTATTCACTATGCCAAATTGATTGTGCAGGCGAACTTTTTTGTACATGAGGAGCGGCATATCGCCATGTAATAACAATGCTACTGAGCAAGTATAGTAATATACTTAATCCTAAATACTTGTTTTTCGTTATAATATTCCTAGAGCTAATTCGCACAAAAGGACTCCTCATCAAACAATGGCTAGCAAAAGAAGATTACCTCAAACCGGCTTGTTAGGAAGGCGAACTCCACCGCCTGAACCTGTGATAAGAGCACATCGTAAAGCGAAAAATACTACACCTCAGAAGCCTTCACATCTTTTGTTACAAATTGATCATTTTCCTAATCCTGTAACCACCATTGGATGTGCCATTCAAGAGCATTTGATACTTGGTCGCTCTGATCCTACAAGCGCTATTCAAGTGGATATAGATTTAACCGAGTATCATGCTGCAGAGTATGGCGTATCTCGTCGTCATGTAGAGATTGTACGAAAAGATAATGCTTTATGGGTACATGACTTAGGCAGCCGCAACGGCACATTTCTAAATGACGAACCCATTGGCAGCGAACTCGTGCGCCTTCAAGATGGCGATACGCTGATATTAGGCGGCTTGGTCATTACAATTTGGTTCGTGTTTGCTGAAGATCATAGTTGATCAGATAGAAATAAACTCATTTCTAGCTGAGCTAAAGTCTCTTGATAGCCCATCTCAATTAAACTTTGCGTTGCACGATGAGCCATTGGATGATTAATGAGATGCCCGCTATATCCCTCATATGCTTGATGAATAGTGTTCATCAATACCTTTATTAAATCCGCGATATTGGGATAAGTAGGTGAAAATGCTATATCTATGATGAGTAGATCACCAAACCCTACTTGGAATACACAATAACCTAATACTTGGGCGTTATTTCGTTCTTTAATAATCCAACATTCTTGCGCTAGTTGCTTTATTGCTTCAAGACTGCGCTGCCATGCGTTTGGCTCGTCATGAAAAGCATTAAAGTAAATGAGTGCTTGATGAGGCATAACGCTCTCTACCACATAATGTTCGTGGGTGAGGTTTTTAAGCGGTGACAGGGTTCTATTTTCTAAGACAACTAAACGTCGTTGTGGCTGAAATCCCAAAGTTTTGTACAAATGCAGGGCATAATGATTTTGCTCTATCACCTCCAATGTTAGCGTTTCAATATTTAATGTACGTGCTTGTGCTATCAAATATTCCATCATTTGTCGTGCTATGCCACGCCGTCGATAATGTGGAATAACACCAACACCACCTATCCAGCCTTTTTGTTCACGCTTAGCTAGTAGTGCCATTCCCACAATTTTTGCATCTTCAACACAAACGACGCTATGTGTCATTAGGATAGCATCGCGTTGAATGAGGTTCTTAAAAGAACGCTGATTCATCACCACACGCACAAAGTAATCTTCATAAGCAGCATTGAACGCTTCGACAAAATCGGCAAAATTTACTTGATCCGCTGGTAACAGTTGCATGATTACAAAGCCTTTTCTATACATCTAAGAAGCTAAATATGAATTTAAATTAGTGTTTGGTATTGGCAGAATTCCTTATAATGGGTATTCTTTTGTCGAAAATAAACGTGTAAAGTTATGAGCCATATTTTTCATCTATTCTAGATAGTATTTATTGAAAATCGGTGGGTAGAATATTTCATGTAATCTTAGTAAATATTGCCTAAAATAAGAATCGGTGATAAATGTCACCATCTATTGCGATATTTATCACAATCAACTATAATCGAAGCCAAATACTTATAATTCTAATTTTGTTATTGAAGATAATTTTGCTATTTTCTTCGTGCATGGTCTATATTGGATGCGACATTAAATAAATTTAGCTGGATTTTAGGAGAAACCATGTCTGTATCAACATCTCAGCCAGCCAAGCCGACGAGCGTGGCCAAGGCCTCGGCAAAGAGCGATGTCAAGGTTGCAGAACAAGTTCCGGAAGTAGTAGGTCCAAACCGTCGTGAGTTCTTGTTCTACATTTGGGGTGCAAGTATTGCATTGTTTGGCGCTGCAAGTGGCGCGTCAATTATTTGGTACTTGTTACCACGATTTGAAGAGGGTGAATTTGGTGGTATCATTCGTGTTTCAGGTTCAGTTCCCGGGCCTGATGATCCCCCAATTGATAATCCATCTGGAAAGTTCTTTTTATCAAATTCGGAAGATGGGCTTGTAGCACTTTATAAAGTTTGTACCCATCTCGGTTGCCTTTATGCTTGGGTAGAGGCAAATGGCCGCTATGAGTGCCCATGTCATGGCTCGAAGTATGAACGTAATGGTAAATGGATTGAAGGCCCCGCACCGCGTAGCCTTGACCGCTTCGCGATCACCATACAACTTTCATCAGGCGAACGGCTAGAATCTAATGAAGCTGGTGATCCTGTTCCCATTCAAGACCCTCTTAGTGTAACAGAAGTAGTGGTAGATACTGGAAAGCGTATTAAACGTCCCGGACGTGTTTAAGTCGGTAGAGTTGTATCGGAGGATTGTAATTTATGTCTGTTTTACCGGTTCCGTCTATCCTTGATGATGTTAAGGAAAAGGGCCTCCGCAAAGCCACTTACGAAGCCATCGACTCTACGGTGGAACGTATTACGGCAGGAATGAATATCCAAGATATTCGGGAGGCATTGCGTGGTGAAAAGCCTTCTCGCCGCCCCAATCCGCGTTTAACGCCACATGCGGATAGCTTTTGGCTACACATGCGCCCCTCATATTTTCATACAAGTGTGACAGGATTATATCCCACGTTTCGTATGGGGTGGCTTTCAACGTTCTTCTTTGCTTTTGAGATCATTACTGGTCTCTTTTTAATGGTGTTTTATACGCCATCGCCTGATGTGGCTTATGACAATATGCAGACCATTCTTGGAAATGTACCAATGGGACAGCTAATGCGCGACATGCATCGCTTGGGCGCAGAAGCAATGGTCACCTTTGTAATGCTGCATATGTTGCGTACATTTGTAACCGGGTCGTATAAAAAACCGCGTCAATTTACATGGTTTACAGGCGTAGTGTTATTGCTCTTTACGCTATTCCTCAGTTTTTCTGGGTATCTGCTGCCATGGGACCAACTGGCGTTTTGGGCGGTAACTATTGGTACTTCAATGGCTGAAGCGGCACCCCCTGAAGTAGTCGGCACAAATGTGAACCTCTTACTACGTGGCTCACCCGATATTGGTGCTGGTGGTTTGTTGCGGTTCTACTTGTTACATGTGTTTGCGTTACCGCTGTTGACTGCGATCTTTCTTGGTGTGCACTATTATAAAGTGGTGCTTCATGGACACAGCTTGCCACCACGCTTGGAAGAAGTGGGTAAAGATACAGCGAAACGTGTCCCTGTGGATCAACGGACATACTTCATTCCTGATATTATGAGCATGGAGCTAGCTTGGATCGGGGCGGTAACATTTATCGTCGTATTCTTATGCGTTTGGTTCTTCCATGCCCCGCTTGAAAACCATGCAGACCCCCAAGTAACTCCCTTGCATACCACTGCCCCATGGTATTTCTTGTGGCTACAAGGGTTGTTGAAGCTAGGCGATAAAGTGTTGATGGGAATCATTGTTCCTACAATCATCTTTGGGTTAATGTTTGTCTTTCCTTATTTGGATGTAACACCCAGCCGTCGTTATGCGCACCGTCGTTTTATGCTGTCAGTTGCGGCCTTTACGGTGCTCGGATGGACAGTATTAACCTATATGGGTACACCATACTATGCAGTCGAAACTTCAGCAGATGTTGAGATTGCCCAAGAACTCATCCCACAAGAGGGGGTTGGCCCTGTTCGAGCTGTACCCTTTGAAGAATGGGCCGCGAACTTGACCGTGCTAGACGACGAAACTGAAACATTATGGCTGCAAGACATCGACCGCCTTAAGAATACAGGGGCTGATGTCAACTACGATGCCGATCCAAACAATGACATAGATTATGATGCAGCTATCGCACCCTATTCATTGGCTATTTATGAAGATCGAATTGTTTTCCGTGCTGACGAATCTACGGCTATCGCATGGGATGATCTCGATAAAGAGTTTGCAGAAGAATATCCAGAACTCTATCATGTGATCGATGAGTTCCATCATGAGCTATATGATACCTATGCCGAAGATTTGGAAAACGCGGTTGGCTATCTCAGTATTTCGTTGAAGCAAGATAATCTTGTTCGGGTTTATCTGCTGATGACATGGGATGGTTTGGACGATCAAGGTCGTTTTGGCCGTCAGCTTAATGGTAAACCTGTATACATTAATGCAGAATCTGAATGGCACGAACATTAGGCTACCGAATAGGTTCGTTCATTATTTGGTGATCGGCAATGGCGACAGGTAATATAGCTATCTGTCGCCTTACCGAGTGTATATGATTTGAGGAAAAATTTACGCATGGAAGAGAACAACAGCAAACAACCCTTTATGCTACTTCCGACAATAGAAAGTCGTATCATCACGGGCATTCTATCGTTTACCGGTATTATCATCTTATTTGCTTGGGTAGCGATTAATGAAAATGCCCGTATGGAAGAATTCACTGAGCGTTTTGAAGGGCGCTCTATCGAGAATGGTGCAATCTTATTTGAAAATAACTGCTCTACTTGTCATGGGCAACTAGGGTATGGACAAGCAGGTGTAGCTCCAGCTTTGAATAACCCTCATTTCTTTAGCTACGATTTTTTTGCTGAATATGATCAGCAAATTAACATTGCACAAGCACGCCTTGATAGCGGCGAGTTAACAGAAGAAGAAGCTGCTGAACTTGAAGCTGAAATTGCAGCTCTAGAGCGTGCACGCCTTGAACTCGAAGAAGAGTTAATGTATGACTATGGCGATGTTGCAGATGCTCTGCAAGCTGAACTAGCTGCGCTTGATGCTGAAATTATTGAGCGCTTTGGCGA
>RFGP01000168.1 GCA_003697365.1 Chloroflexota bacterium
AGAGGGTGGCATTACAACTGGTGAGCCTTTAATAGTGCGTGCGGCTATGAAGCCTATCAGCACAACCTTAACTCCATTGTCTTCTGTAAACTTAGCCAGTGGCCAACCTGATCAAACAGTTTATGAGCGCAGCGATTTTTGCGCAACACCACGCGCAGTACCGATTATTGAGGCAATGGTGGCATTTGTATTGGCGGATGCCCTATTAGAAAAAGTGGGAGGGGATTCGATAGATGAAATTCGCCCACGTTTTGAGGCACTGAAGCGCGGGCATATATCAGATTTCGCACTGCATAATCGTGAATGGCGGTTCGGTTATGAATAAACTGATTCTCACTGGATTTATGGGAACGGGCAAGACTACCCTTGCCCAGTTATTGAGCATAGCAACAGGAATTCAAGCAGTTGATACAGATGTGCTGATTTCTCAAGCTGTGGGCATGACGATTCCTGAAATTTTTGAGCGCTTTGGTGAAGCGGGTTTTCGGGCATGGGAAACTGCCATTTTGCAACAAATCATGGCAAAACCAGACCCCTTGATTGTCAGTGGTGGGGGTGGGTTGTTTCTTCATGCAGATAATCGCAAATTGGCAGCTGGAGCGACGATTATTTGTTTAACAGCGAGCCCTGAGGCGATCTTTGACCGTTTAAAGGCAACCTCTGACCGACCGTTATTGCACGTCGAAGACCCTTTAGCGGAGATCAAACGCTTGTTATTGGAGCGGAAGCCAATTTATCGTCAGTTTCGTTGGCAAGTAGACACTACTCAGCATACACCCGAAGAGCTTGTGCCTCAGATACAAGCCATTTGGCAACGCGATCAACAATTACGGCAGCATGAAGTGTGCGTTGTCACTCCTGAAGGCTTCTATCCCATTCTTTTTCAGCGTGGCGCATTACGGACACTTCAAGAGATTTTAGATGTACATGGTTTTTGGGGGCATCGCTTAATTGTCGGCACTGATGACCGTGTCGCTGATTTGTACGGAGAACGTGTATTGAGCCAACTAGAAAATGCGGCCCTTGTGACAATGCCTTCTGGTGAGTCTTATAAGAATCTTTCTACGGTCAATACAATTTATGAGGAGTTGGCGCGTCTAGGGCTAGATCGTAATGGCGTAATACTAGCACTTGGTGGTGGAGTCGTTGGAGATACTTTTGGCTATGTGGCCGCCACATATTTGCGTGGGGTGCGTTTTGTGCAAATCCCTACCACATTATTAGCAATGGTCGATTCTTCAGTGGGGGGCAAAGTCGGTGTTGATGTGCCAATGGGTAAAAATTTGATTGGTGCATTTAAGCAACCAAACTTAGTCATTATTGACCCAGACGTACTAAATAGCTTGCCTGCTGAAGAACATACAGCGGGCATGGCTGAAGTTATCAAACATGGTCTTCTATCGGGAGATCGTCGATTGTTGGATTTAACGTTGCCAATGGAGACGCGGTTACGAGCTGCGGTGCAAGTCAAAATTGATATTGTTCAACGTGATCCCTATGAGCAAGGTGAGCGAGCTTATTTAAATTTGGGGCATACTTTCGCCCATGCCATTGAGCGTGCGAGTATGTACCAATGGCGACATGGTGATGCTGTTGGTGTTGGCTTAATCGCAGCAGCGCGCTTATCTCATGCATTGGGATTGCTATCTGATGATGATCGCACCCTTATTGAGGATGTTGTTTCTCGTGCTGGCTTACCAACTTCCATAGGCTATCTCTATCCACAAGTTATTTGGGATGCAATGGGGACAGATAAAAAATGGCGCGATGGTCAATCACACTTTATTGTGTTGAAGGGCATAGGGCAGCCAAGTATTGTAAAGAATGTACCTCGTGATACTGTGATAATGGTGTTGGAGAGCTTGCGCAATGAATGAACAGATTTGGGTCTTACACGGCCCAAACTTGAATTTACTAGGAACACGTGAGCCAACAATTTACGGACATCAGACGTTGGAGGATATTAATCAGCGTCTTCATTTGGAAGCTGACAGCCTACAAGTATCGCTGAAAATGATGCAGTCCAATCATGAAGGGCAATTGATTGATTGGGTGCAAGAAGCTCGCCTTCATGCACATGGCTTGATTATTAATGCAGGAGGATATACCCATACATCAATTGCCTTACGAGATGCTATTGCGAGTGCTGAACTGCCTACTGTTGAGTGCCATCTATCGAACATTTATGCACGAGAAACATTTCGTCATCATTCTTATTTGTCTGAAGTTTGTGTAGGGCAAATATGTGGCTTTGGTGGCTATAGCTATGTGCTCGCGCTTTATGCGCTGATACAACATCTGCGAGAGACTTAGTCCGCACTACTTTCTGAGTTGGTTGATGCTTTGGTGGCTCGGTTAAGTTCGATTTGGTAAAGAATGAACATCACAAAGATGATCAAGATCGCAACCGTAAAATCAACTCGAACGCTAGCGTTGTCGGTGTCGATCCATTGCACTGAATAAAAAGCAAGTAGCGCTAGGATGAAATTATGTAAGATTTTACCGATGAACATGGGTGCTAAAATCTTACGCACAGGGTATTTTACAATGGCAAGTGGCCAGATGATCGCATCGTCTGGCAAAACAGATGCTGACAATAAGAAGACTATCCAAGGAATTGTACGTGGGTGTTCATGGATAGTGCGGCGTATCCAACGATAAAAGCTGCTGTCTTCTGGAGAATCAATAGGGATCGTCAGCCCTCGTGCGATGAGATAAGAATTGATCTCGCCAATGCCTGCACCGGCACCAGTTGCAATGCTCAGGAGAAAAAGATTGAATACATTATCGCTGACAAAAGCAATATTCATAAGCGGTATTGAGTAAGGCACTTGCACTAGTATAGATGTATTGGCGATTAATCCTAATACAAAGAGCCCCAATGCGCCGCCCACGAGCCCCTCACGATTAGCGATCCAATCAATGAGATCAGCGAGTGCTTGCTGGATGTTTTCATAAACTGTTGTTTGTGTGAACCCCCAAAGCAATAACAACAAAACAATAGTAATGGATAAATACTTTGCTGTAATGTACTGTGTTCGGGTGAGGCGCATTTATCATTTCCTTATATAGGCAGAGGATGAGCTTTTTAAGAGTAAATAGAAATGTATGAATTGTCTAGTACGTGTTGTTAGGCGGGCGCGCGATGGTCGTAGTTGACAGTTATATAGTAGAAGTGTTAGCATCGGAGACCGATAAGAGCAAAAGGAAACCATCCATCAAAGATTCATCTGCTAATACAAGTTGCGCTTCGGGAGGCATAATCTTATGCCAATGAGAATAGATCGCCGTAATTCAGCGCTACGGTTTGGACGTTCTTCACGCAATAATGGGCGCTTAGCCTTTTTTGTGGTGTGGTTAAGTGGAATGTTCATTTCGCTTTTGCTGATTTGGCAATTTGATTCAGTACAGCCTACGGTGCTTGCCGTTGTTGCTGGCCCACCGACGGCTACTCCCGATGGCGTGACACTGGCGCAATTGGCACAAGATGCTTATTGGAAGGGCGATCTTGATACGGCAATTTATTATTATGAGCAAGCCTCAAGAGTTGAGCCAACGAATACGGTGATTCAATTTGAATATGTACGTGTTTTGATTTATGCCAGCTATGAAGGGCGTGGTTCGCGTTATTTAGCGGAAGATGCATTAAAGATTGCCCAAAGAACTGTGCAACTGTTACCCAATGATCCACATGCTCAAGCTGCCTATGCACTAGCGCTTATTGCCAATGGGCGTAGCGATGAAGGTGCAGCTGCGGCATTAAATGCCTCTGAGTATGCTCCACGTTGGGCTGAAGCACGCGCTTATTTGGCGCTTGCTTATTATGATCAAGGTCGTTATGCTTCTGCTCAAGAACAGGCTGCTCTTGCGGTTGAATTGGATCCAAATAGTGTGGATGCACGGCGCGCGCTTGCGCTTACGCTAGCATTTACAGGAAATTACGAAGAGTCAATCCGACAATACCAAGCAGCAATTAGCATTCATCCGCGTTTATATGCGCTATATTTTGAGCTTGCACCGTATTATATCATTCTTGATAATTATGAAGCTGCTATTCAAGCCTATGATCGCGTTTTAGCAAGTGATCCTCGCAATGTGAAGGCATGGACACGCAAATGCGAGACATTTTTCCGTCAACGTGAAGATGCACTTGCCCAAGAATCTTGTGAACAAGCTATTGAGCTTGACAACACTTTTCCAGAAGCACATCGACAATTGGGGATGGTACGTTATACGCGCCGTAACTATGAAGGTGCGATAGAGTCCTTCCAGACGTGTATTGATCTGATGGAAGCACAAGGTTGGGAAATGGAAGATCGCTTGCCAGAGTGTTACTTTTTGCATGGCTTAGCTTATTATCGCTTAGATCGGTGTGATTTAGCATTGCCCCTATTACAAGCGACTTTTGAGCTGAATACGCCAACAGATCGTCCCCAAGAATTGGCGTTAGAAGGGTTACAATTGTGTGCTCAAGTAGATGAAAATATCTCACTTGATCAAATTCCGACACCCATTCCACCAACACCAACACCCCTACCGCCAATAGGTATTTATTAGAGTAGAGGGGAATTTTTATGCAACTACGAGTACCTAAGAAGTATCTACCAAATTCAAAACGACGTTCCAAGAATCTATTACAACGGCGCTCATTTTGGCTGTTTTTAGGCACACTCGTAGTTGTTGGGCTTGGTTATGTTGTCATGCAAGACCCCGCAACTTTTCAAGCAGGAGCATCAAATTTTGCAGCCAACGTTAGTAATGAGATAGGCACATTGAGGGCAGATGCCTTTCCTGATGAGCCAACACCTACGCTTGATGTACGTAACGATGTCGTGGCTTGCGAAAATGCCTATTTAGTAGGGGATTTAGAAGATGTGATTGCTTATTGTTCTGCTGCACTGCGTGGTCGCCCTAATGACGTAGAATTGCATTTTCGAGTTGCTTATACGCTCGTCATCACTTCTAGCTTTGGCGAGAACCAAGCACGTATTGATTCAGCAATTGAGATTGCTAAAGAGACCATTACTGCCAATCCAGAGTCGCCGCTAGGGTGGATTGCGCTAGCAATGGCATTGGATTGGAATTTGAAGCATAGTTTGGCGTTGCCTTATGCACAACGTGCTTTAGAAATTGATCCTAATAATATTATGGCAAAGGCAACTTTAGCGAACATTTATCGGAATGTGGGCCGCCCTGAACTTGCAAAATCGTTATTAGATGAAGCATTAACTGATATTAGCAATCGGGGGGCAGATAATGAAACACGTGCCCAAGTTTGGCGCAATTATGGGCGTTATCTCATTAGTGTAGAAGCGAATTACGAACAGGCATTAGAAGCCTATCAAACTGCGCGTCAGATTATGCCAAGTCATAGTTATATCACTATAGAAATTGCACGTACGTATAATGCCCTAGGGCAACCCCAACAACAAATAGAACTGTTGGAAAATGCTCTATTGACTGCGCCGCGCGATGTAGCATTGTTATCGACACTAGCACTTGCTTATTTTAGCGTCGGTGATACAACCCAAGCGCTTGATTTATATTCGCGATGCTTAGACGTTAATCCTCGCTATTTGGCTTGTGTATCTCCTATGGGATGGTTGCAATACCAAGTAAATAACGATTATGAAGAATCGCGCGATTTGTTGCGCTTGGCAACCGAAGAGCTGGGTTCAGTTGATCCGTATGATTGGTATTTGCTAGGGCGTTCTTATACCCAGCTGGGACAGTGCCAGCTCGCTGAAGAGCCTCTACGTCGTAGTTATGAGCTATTTCTGGAATTTGATTCTCCCTACATTGCGCCAGAAAATTATCAGACAGCATTTGCAGCCTGTAATTTATCGATGCCAATAAATTAGGGATAAGTTTTCATTTCTAGCCAATTGGGGCCAACCGCTGCATCAGCACGCAATGGAACCGCAAGTGTTACCGCAGACTCCATAATTTGCTTGACGAGAGGGGCTACTATATCTAGTTCTCCCTCAGCAACTTCTAAGACTAATTCATCATGCACCTGTAAAATCATATGAGCATCGTGCCCTTGTGTCTTTAGGGCTTGATGTAGATTAATCATTGCAATTTTGAGGATGTCTGCCGCTGTCCCTTGAATCGGCATATTGATGGCTTCTCTTTCAGCGCGTTGTCGATGGACGTTGCTTGTATTAGGGTTTTGCAATATGGGGAAGTTGCGTCTTCTTCCTTTTAACGTTTCTACATAACCGTATTGATTGGCAAATGCTTTGCTATTATCTAAATACCGTTTCACACCCGGAAACTGCTTGAAATAGGCTTCGATGAAATCGGTTGCTTCAGCATAAGTAAGTTCAGAGTCCCGTGCTAGGCGGAACGCCCCCATGCCATACATTAAGCCAAAGTTGACAGCTTTGGCAAAACTACGTTGTTCATAAGTAACTTCTTCAATAGGGATACGGTATACTGCAGCGGCTGTGCTAGCATGAATGTCAAGCCCTTGTTCAAAGGCGTGAATTAAGGCCTCATCACCCGAAAAATGCGCCAATATTCGCAATTCAATCTGAGAATAGTCTACCGATAATAATTGATAACCTTTGGGGGCGATGAACGCTCGTCGAATACGTCGCCCTTCTTCAGTGCGAATAGGGATGTTCTGTAAATTTGGATCACTAGATGAAAAACGCCCTGTTGAAGTTCCGGTTTGATTATAAGACGTATGTACTCGCCCTGTCGTGGGGTTGATAAGCGCTGGCAAGGCATCTACATAGGTGCTTTTGAGCTTTTGTAGATGCCGATATTCCAGTATTTTAGGGATAATGGGATGCAGCTCAGTCATGGTTTCTAAAGCATCAGCAGTTAATGAATAGCGGCCCGTTTTAGTACGCTTGATTCCCTTAGG
>RFGP01000169.1 GCA_003697365.1 Chloroflexota bacterium
ATCGCGATGCTTGGCATTCGCTCATTCGCACCTTGCCACAGTCTCATGTTTTGCAAACGTGGGATTGGGGGGAATTTAAACGTAAGACGACAGGCTGGCAGCCTCAGCGCTATGCTTTTGAGTTGGACGGTCAAATTGTGGCAGCAGCGAGTGTTCTACAACGTCCCATAGGCCCTTTTTCGTTTGTTTATGTTCCTAAAGGGCCATTGTTTAGGTCTCTTGAGCTCACAATAGTAGATGCGGTGTTAGATGCGCTTATTAAACAATATCCGCGTGCAATATGGATTAAAATTGATCCGGATGTGATTATTGCAACAGGGCTACTAACTGAACAAGGAAATAGCACAGAGCAACCTTATATTCCACAAGAAGAAGGGCTAGCTTTCCAAGCAAGACTTCAGCAAAAAAATTGGCGTTTTAGCAGTGATCAAGTTCAATTCCGCAATACCTTAATCCTCGATCTCACACTAGAAGAAGCTGACTTGCTCGCACAAATGAGCCAGTCAACGCGGCGCAAAATTCGCCAAGCAGATAAACATGCTATTCATGTGCGTGAAGGAACCAAAGCCGATCTACGTGTGTTGTATGAATTATATGTTACAACAGGGCAACGCCAAGATTTTATTGTCCGCCCTTGGGAGTATTATCATTTATTGTGGACATCGTTCCTTGATGCCCAGCTTGCTCAAGTTTTTGTAGCAGAACACGAGGGGCAGATTTTATCAGGGTGTGTATTGTTTTGTTTCGCAGATCGTGTTTGGTATTTTTATGGGATGTCGAGCAATGAACATCGTCACATGCAACCAAACTATGCTCTACAATGGGCGGCGATACGTTGGGCAAAAGCAAACGGGTATCGTGTATATGATTGGTGGGGGGCACCCAATTCGTTTGTTGAAGCTGATCCAATGTGGGGAGTCTATCGTTTTAAACGTGGTTTTGGCAGTACTGTAGTGCACACTGTTGGCGCATGGGACTATGCTCCTCATGCCGGGGTATATTGGCTATATACGCGGGCAGTGCCGCGTTTACGATCTTTATTACGGCGAGCAAAAAGTAAAGGTAAATAGATGCGTTGGCCATTATGGACAAAAATTTATGCCGTGATCATCGGTGCACCAATGATTGCTGTGTCATTGGCTCTGGTACTTTGGATCATACTTATTGGCTTTGGAGATACACTAGCTACTAGTAGCTTCTTGGGGCGTAGGCTTGTATCAACTGTCTATATTGTCGCTTTTTTAACTACTGCGTACTTGTTTTATATCGCAGTTCGTCGCATTATCTTTGATCAGCCAGAAGCATTATTATATGCGGCAACTGGGCATTTGCTGTTGGCTATGCCTGCGGCGATGTTTTCTGTGGTAAGTTATGCACGTCAACCCGTCTCCTTTATTAATAACATCAATCGCGCACTTGATGACGTAACCTTAAATCAACCAATGCGATTTTTATTGTGGGTGGTTTTTCATACTTACCTCGCGTTGTGGCTATCTTTACTTGATCGTTCTAGCCCATAAAAAATAAGCGCGGTAGGAAGATTACCACGCTCATTGATGTTGCTTGCTGTGTTTTGCCATAGGAGGGCGTTTAGTCAGGTAGTATTTTAGTGCCTAATAACCAATCTAGTGGTATTAAGATCATGAAGCCAATGGAAACGACCGTCATTAAGAAATAAACGGTACCATAGCGCTCCATCGTCGTATCAAAAGCTACGAAGACAATGAAAAGCGAAATGAGTAAACCTAGCCCAAATGACAGTGCCCAAACAACTAGGCCAAGTATGCGACGTTCTCTATCTTTCAACGACCGAAAAAGCATATGTGTTTTTCCTCAGCGAACAATTCTTATACAAACTCACATCTCCGCTATTCTACTGTATGCATAACGTTGCGTCAAAAACAAATTTTGCGAATCGTAGGGAAATCGCAAGTACCTTATCCTTGTTGGATAAAGCCTACTTCGGTATGATGCTACCGCTTTTATCATCTATTCTTTGAATTACCATAAAATGAGAGTTATGAAGATATATCGTATCATCGCGGTGGTATTTTTTTTAAATGTGTTTTGGGTTGGGTACTCAGCGTTAGCTCAGGGAGGGCCCAGCGATGAGACTCTTGAGCGTGTGCAAGCGTTTTTCAGCACCCAGTATGGACGAGATTATGTTTTGCAACGTTATAACTGGAATTTGCAAACATGGTCAGATACGAGCTTGGGATGTCCTAAGTTGGGCGTAAATTATGAACCAAAAGAAGTGCGTGGATATGAATGGACTTTCACTCTTGCTGATAACAATACTTATATTTTACACAGTGATCTTGATGCCTCATTGATTGTATTGTGTAGTGATGTTGATCGTAGCGCAACAATGCGTTTCAGCGAATTTCGCGCTACTGATTTTGTTATTGAATATCCAAGCACATGGCAAGTGGTCGCCAATGCTGAAGAAACTGAAGTCATTATTTCACCTGCAGGCACAGAAGATTGTGCAGGGGTAGGAACTAAGATTATATTTCGACCTGTTGTGGGAAATGCAAACACAATGCTTGATGAAGCCATTCAGCAGGCAGGGTTCGTGCAAAATATTGGCGTACCAGTTCCTATCGGAGAGCGTATAGATGCATTAGCATTGGGGTATCAGGCTGCTTGTGGAACGAATTTGTTACAGTATCGTATTGGCGCTTTCCCTGATGCGTTCACAAGCACAGGTTATCTAGTGATTCAATGGACACCGCTTGAGGATTATAGCAGCTGGTCAGCAGTTTATGATCGCATGTTAAACTCATTTCGGTTGACAGATACTGTGGAAAGTCTTGGAACTGATGTGCCCGGCACACCACCAGAACAAGCGCTAGCGGACTATCCTTTAGGGCATGTTTTTGTCAATGATGTATTTATTGGTACTTTCCCAACTTTACCCGGCACGAACTTCACTATAGATGGTGATGCAAGCCAAAAGCGACGATTATTGCGTTTTTCTGCAGATGGCACATATCTAGCTTTTGTTATGCGTGATCCGTTTGATGACACACAACGCTTGGAGTTTTTTAGCCCAAATACGCGCCGCCGTCGCGTGGGGGATATTGTGAGCGCTGAATTTCCCCCTGCGTGGGCACCGACGGGCACGCAACTGGCTTTTGTTGAGCCAATAGATGGCGGATTATCCTTGAAAGTTGTGGATGTTACCGATCCTAATTTGACTGCACAAATCTTGGGGACTTTGCCTTTTGCAGATGGGTGTCCTGCTTCAGATGAAGATTACTTGCCAGAGCAGCTCTATCACTATGAAACGGGTCCAAATGGAAATGCTTTTACCCTTATATGGCTGTTGGATGGGCGCTATTTATATACAACAAGCTGTGATGGAATTGGCTTGGCGATCTGGAATCCAATGGACAACACGATACAGGATTTGGGAGCAGATTTGCGGCGTGGTGCGATGAACCCTGATCGTACACATTTCGCGGCAATGGATGGTGATGGCGTTGTGTATACCGTTGATTTAGCCACAGGAAACCGCACCCTAGTTCCTTTTGAAGAACCCGCAGAACAATTGGGGTGGGGATTAGATGGAAGGTTGCTCTATGCGAGCACACAACGTGCCGCTGATGATGGTTTAATGATTGATTCACCAGACCTTGAAGAACGAGCCCTTTCTCTCTTAGGGACTTTTCCTTATCGGTCTGTGCTCAACACAATTTCAATAATTGAATTTGACTTGAATCGAGGAACAACTCGTACTGTTTGGCAAGGACAAGGTTACGCAATAGGCCGCATCGTCACTGCTCCCAATAATGGAGGTTTGATCTTTAGCCTTATACCTAGTGACAGAGATTATGTCGTGGCGTTTATGGGTAATGCTGATTATCTAACGTTGCGGTTTGCGCGCCCTGAAACGCGCTTGTATTGGGTTTCTCCATTAACAGAAGCATCACGAGAAATAGCTGTTTCTGCTTATCCCGTATATGCCTATAACATTCCACCACAATAATCCATAGAATTTGCGCTAGGGGACACCCTGCTCTAGCGGGGAGAGTCGTCACAAAAAAGCTACTCTATATGATATGAGTAGCTTTTAGATTATGCGGGACACGCCCCCAGAAGGATTCGAACCCTCGACCTGCGGTTTAGAAGACCGTCGCTCTATCCACTGAGCTATGGGGGCATCGGTTTTTATTTTAGCATAAGGCTCATTGAAAGGGGAGAGTGAGGTCGTCAATCTTCGTTATCCTCTGTGATAGCAGGGCGCAGACCTCGATACACCCTTGCGCCAGATAATGTACGTAAGATGGTACGTGCTGGTCTTCCAATTCGTTCTTCTAATTCAATAGGCGAGAGTGGTGTGTTCGCATTCGCTAAAAATACGCGAAAAACAGCATCAACAAGGGGCGTTTGACGGAGCTCTTCCACATTTCCTACTAAAGTTTGTAGGGCATGTTGTAGGGCATCAATTTGTTTAACTTCGGCGGTTTTAGGATCAATCCAATCGATTTTAGGCGCTTCTTCTCGGTCTACAAACAGATCGCGTTTTTCTTCTGGTAGTAAGCTGATGAGATAGGCATGAAGTTCTGCTTCTTGCCCTTCCCACCAGCTATAATCAATATGAAACTTCGTATCAATAGTTGGACGAAAGCGTAAAATACGGCTTGAATGCTCGGTCATATATACAGCTCCAATGGGATGAGTGTTATGCCATCCGCCAGTAACCACCACCAACGTATTCAAATTCAGGACTGCTTGCTAAGGTGGTCATAATGGGTTCTGGTGGACAACGCTTCAATAAATTCACAGCACTATACAATGTTTTAATATGAACAGCACTTTGGGGAGAATGGCGCACGAGTTCAGACATCAACTTTTTCAACAATGTTGGAAAGGGAGTACTTCGATTTTTGCGCCCAACTTCATCTAAGCCCGCAAGGTCTTCAATACCAAAAATCATAAGGTCATCATATTCAGTGCCGATTGACCGTTTATGATTTTCAAAACGTAAACGATCACCATCTGGTACTGCTAGACGAATGAATTCGGTACGTGCACGACGAGTTGAGAAATCAACAATCAGTTTACTAAGGTCTTCATGGCGGCGAATGGTGACATAGCCACCAATAGGTACCATATATTTTTTATACAGTTCGCCTAATCCATAAACGTATCCTTGTTCTCTCACAACCCAACCTGTACGTTCTTCGCCACTTTCAGCATCAACTAATGTTGTGATCACGAGATTAGTTTCAAATGCGGTGGGGAAGAGGTGTTGTAAACTACTATTCAATGGCAAGGTTCCGGTGCGTCGATAAGGGTAAGTTAGCGTAATCGTCGCTTCGGACTCGTCGATTTCTTCAAAATCAATGGGTGATAGCTCATCATCAATTTCAAGGATAAGCTCACGCATTTCACTTGTAAGGAGTTTTGGATCGTGCGGGATAGGCGTGTAGCGAAGTTGTTCGGGTATTTTTTGTACTGATTCAGGCTCCATTCGACGCAAAAACCATAACACTTGACCCGCCGGCCCAACTTCATCGAATCGTTCATCTTGCTGCATGGCCAAATCCATCGAGAAAATTTGCAAGCGATGATTGACTTTTTCTTCCATGCCAATTTCTTGTAGGATTTGTTCAGTGGTAAGTGGGCCGCCATCGTGCATATCGAGCACGGCCTCTGCAAGGTGCAAGTGAGCAATGTTTACCTCTAATAACAAAGAACGTAAGAACCAGCGCCCACCGATATAAACAACATCTTCTTCTTGTTCAAAGCGATCTCGCAATTTTACAGCAATTGAGCGCCCATAACGGCGTAATACGTCTTCAGGATCAATGCTGGAGAGCGTTTCTGCTTCTGCATCTTCTGTATTCAGCGCGTGTGGTGCGAGCAAGCTACTTGCAAATTCAGCAACTTTACCATTCTCAAAACGTACTTTGATGACTTGGAATGGGCCATATTCTTCATTTTGACCGTCACGTTTGCCAATAACTTCACCGACTTGATAATCTCTGGTCGGGAAGACGACCGTTTGGCCAACTTCATAGTCGTTTTTCGGTTGAAAAATAACGCCACGTGCTAGTTGCTTTTTAATAAAGCGTTCTGTTGCTCCTAATCGATATGTGATGAGCCGTAACGTGAGATCGCGTAAACTCAGCGGTGTTTCTGTTTCCAGAAACAGGTTAAACAGATATTCCAAGTCTTCATCTGTAACGGCAAAATTTGTCGTCCAGTATGCTTCCTGTTCCATTAAGTTCGGGAGAATCGCTTCCATCGTATTAAAACCTTATCGCTAAACCAGATGACGAGACCGTTGAGTATTATAAAGAGCTATCTACAAACTTGCCACACTGATTGCTTATATAACTTGCCAAAAAGTTATTTTAACATCAAGGAAAGGGTTGTTGTACCCACTGCATTGGGTCAACTTGTACACCTTGCACCCACATTTCCCAATGTAAATGCGCGCCCGTAACTAATCCTGTTGAACCTAGAAGTCCTAAAAGTGTTCCTTTTTGAACTTCTTGTCCTACTTGTACGTTGATCTCTGATAAATGCCAATACCCTGTGTATACCCCCCAACCATGATCGATAATGACCGCATTGCCTCGCACAAGCAATGGTTCTGCTAATACGACAATGCCATCAGCGGGCGCTGTCACAGCAGAACCAACATTGCCTCCAAAATCCGTACCTCCATGAAAAGTATTGTATGGACTACCATTGTATGAGCGGCGTGTACCATAATAAGACGTGACTTGTCCACTAGAAGGTACAATCATAAGGCTATTGAAGTAACGTTTGGGGTTGAAGCCAGACATCAAGGCAGCGACGCGATTGAGTTCATCTTGAACTAATGAAGGTTCTAATAAATTTGCCCGATCTGAAGGAACGTTAATGGCTTCACTTCCATATCCTGCGTCATCAACCCAAAAACGCAGTTCATATTGTATACGTTCGTTATCTTTTGTGAGGAAGCGCAACGTCAAACTGTATACGCCTGCATTCGTGAAAGAATGAACTGCACCAATAGCATAATAAGTGTTATTTTCTAGCATAGGAATAAGTGGACGCTCCAAAAACTTGCCTTCTACCTCATTCATCTCAACCGATGTTGTAAATTGAATGCTAACAGATTGTCCTTGCTTAGGTGGCATGGGGTTAAGGCGTAAATTCATAAGCGGGTATGGCAATGTTGATGGGTCTGTACCGTTGCGGACAAGGAGTTTTTGCCCAGCAAAGATTATGGCAGAGTGGGGAAGTTGATTTAAAGCAATGAGTTCTGATAAGGTCATACCGAAGCGCGCTGCTATTTGTGCTGCTGTATCAGTATTTTGTACAGTATAGTAGCCATAAGAAGATGATTGAATTTCAGCTGTGTCCACTTCTAAATGCTGCCCAATATAGAGGCGTTTTGGGTGTACAATATGGTTAATTTCAATAAGACGTTCTATTGGTACATCATAACGTGCCGCGATACTTTTAAGAGTATCGCCTAGTTGGACAATATGCTGGAAGCCAGAAGCTGTTTGAGCTGGTGGCGTTAATGGTATAAACAACTGTTGACCGACTTTCACTGAAAGTGCGTCATGGATGTTGTTTATGCGGATTATTGCGTCCACGTTAACGTTATATTGAATTGCGATCTGTTCGAGCGTCTCATTTTCTTGAACAATATGTATAGTTGTTGTCAGTGTTTGCTCTGATTGAGCCCATGACACAACATTTTGTGAGACAGGGCTTGCTATCAAAAAAATAAGTCCTATGATGTTTAAGTTGATAAAAATAATTTGTTTCATGCTAATGCTCCACCTTGTCCTTAAAATTTGTGCTAGGAGACACCCGTTTTTAGATTTCCTGCTTTAGCAGGGAGCGTTGTCACCATAACAATATAATGGACAAGCTAGATAAGGAAAACCAACGATGTCTATACAACACGCTAAACCGCGACAGGATGTTTTAGTTTCTTTTGAAGATGGTACATTGTATTCAGGGCCTGTGGGTACAACTTTAGAAGCATTTTTGCGCCAATGGCATACTGAACATGCAAATCGTCCTGAGCAACAACCCATCGCGGCAATGGTAGATAATCGTTTGCGCGAACTCACCTATCCATTAACGCGCGATGTAAAAGTGCGTCCCATAACAATATCAGATGCTGATGGCAGTCGTATCTATCGGCGAACGTTGTCATTTATCCTTGTTGTGGCCATCGAAGAATGCTTTCCAAGCCAAAAAGTTGTGATTGAACATGCTATCCCCAGCGGTGGCTTTTTCTGCCAGATGTTAGATCGCCCTAATCTCACTGCTCAGGAATTAGCGCAAGTAAAGGCCAAAATGGATGAGATCATCGCTGCTGATGATCCGATTGTGCGTGAAAATATGCCTTTGGATGTTGCGTTTGATCTTTTCACCCAGCGCCAAGATTTTGATAAGGTGCGTCTATTAGCTGTTCGCGAGCAAGACTATCTGACAGTGTATAAGCTACGCGGTTATATCGACTATTTCTATGGCTACATGGCACCTTCTACTGGGTACATTACGCGATACGAACTGAGCTCATTTGGCAATGGCTTTGTCTTACGTTATCCACGCCGTGAAGTTTCAACGGAAATTGGCCCTTCGTTTGATTCCCCTAAACTAATAGAAGTCTTTAATCAGACTGCTGAATGGTTGAACTTAATTGGCATTACCGATATTGGTCAGCTTAATGAAGTTGTAACAGGGGGGGAAGCGCGTATTCGTGAGATGATTTTAATGCAAGAAGCATTACACGAGCGCAAAATTGCTGAAATTGGCAATATGGCTGCTCAAAAACATGCGGAAGGAATACGCATTATTCTTATTGCTGGGCCTTCTTCGTCAGGAAAAACCACGTTTGCCAAGCGATTGGCTATCCAACTTTTGACACATGGCATCAAACCCTTTACGGTAGAAATGGATAACTATTTTGTCGATCGTGAACTGACACCGCGTGATGAAAATGGAGACTATGATTTTGAGACTCTGGAAGCGCTGAATGTTGAGTTGCTGAATGAACATCTGCACGCTCTTATTGCCGGCGAACGTGTGCAGTTACCCAAATTTGATTTCAAAGTGGGTAAAAGTTATCCAGATCGTATTGTACAAATTAGCGAACAGCATATGCTTATTCTCGAAGGCATTCATGGGATGAATCCCAACTTAACACCTTCTTTCAGCCAAGATGAAACTTTTAAAGTTTATGTTTCGGCACTAACGCAGCTGAATATAGATCGGCATAATCGAGTACCTACAACCGATGTGCGTTTATTGCGCCGAATTGTGCGTGATGCGAAGCATCGTAGCTATACCGCTGAAGATACCCTACAACGTTGGCCCAGCGTTCGGCGCGGTGAAAAGCGTAATATTTTCTTTTATCAAGAAAACGCTGATGTGATGTTCAATTCCGCTTTGGTATATGAACTGTCTGTGTTGCGCCCATTAGCAGAACCACTTTTATTACGTGTTAATCCTGATAGTCCATTGCGTGTAGAAGCACATCGATTGCTATCGTTTTTGGGCTGGGTGCGTCCAATGGGCAGCGAGCTCATTCCAGATAATTCATTGTTAAGAGAATTTGTTGGCGGTTCTATCCTACGTGATTATCATCCGGGTACTTAGGTATATCTGCAAATATGTTGAAAACCACAAGGTGGTTGTCTAGTATTGAAATTGTTACCAATTATTATATTGGCATATAAACAGGACGTTGTCTCCTGATAATGAAGATGAAGGATTTTATGTTATGTCGTCTGCACCGCAGATTTCGTCATCTTTTGAAAACCCGCACCTTACACACACCTTTGATCCAACTCAACATGTAGTAGGGGTACGGTTTGAAAAATTAGGTAAACTTTACCACTTTGATTATCAAGCATACCCCACCATTAGGCCGGGCGATTTTGTGCTTGTCGAAACTGTACGCGGTCTACAAATTGGCGAAGTAATAGGTTTTCTTGAACGCGATAATGATGTTCGCGAATATCGCTCTCTTTTAAGGCTTGCAACACCACGTGACTTACTGCTTCGACAGCAAATACAACAAAAAGAGGTTGAAGCGCTCATCACCTGCCGAGAAGCAGCATCCAAGATGCGACATTTGCAAAATGTTAAGTTTGTTAAAGCCGAATATACCTTTGATCGCAAAACATGCACCATCTCTTATGCAACAGAAGATGATGTTAATTTAAATGGCTTGCGGAACGCATTACGCCACAAAATTGAAGGGAATATAGAGTTTCGGCAAGTTGGCCCGCGCGATGTAGCGCGCATTTTGGGTGGGCAGGGAGCATGTGGTGGCCCGCGTTGCTGCAGTACGTTTCTTACTGAATTTAGCCCAATTTCAATTAAAATGGCAAAGATGCAAGGCATCCCGCTGAATCCAACTGAAATTACGGGTATGTGTGGACGCTTGCGTTGTTGTTTGATATATGAATACGAGCAATACGTAGAAGCGCGTAAACAATTACCGCGTCGGGGAAAGATGGTCGGTACACCATATGGTGAAGGGCGTGTCACTGATGTTTATCCCTTGCGCGATGCGGTGACTGTTGAGGTTGATGATCAACGCTATTTGGTAGAGCGCGAAGACATTATCCCTCTTGAAGAGTTCCGTAAGTTGCAAGAAAAAGCGCAAGCTGGATGTAGCAAAAATGAAAGCGGGGGGTGTGATTGTGGGGCGCGCCGTCCCAAGTCGCCTAGCCAAGATTTAAATACTGCTCTTGAACTTGCTCATGCCCAAACTGTAGACCGTACAATTGATGGAGAGACCAAGACGAAAAAGGGGAGTACTTCTACACCACGTAAACGCAAACGTTCACGGCGTGGTGATAAAAAATCAGACGAAAAGAAGCGCCGTTCCAAAAAGCGCACAAAAGGCGAACAGAAAGCCACACCTAAAGCACAATCTCAAGATGTTTCTTCGGCTCAACGCAAGCCAAAACGCTCTAAGCGTCGACGTGGGAGAGGTTCTAGTGAACGGTCTCAACCCAATTCACCTAAAGGGGAACAATAGATGCTAACTGATCAGTATACTACTCCTCAACAGGTACTTGCGATTTATGCACACCCAGATGATGCGGAATTTTTTGCTGGTGGCACCATTGCACGTTGGGCTTCTGAAGGTGCCAATATCATATTAGTCTTAGTGACAAGCGGCGATAAGGGAAGCGGAGATCGTGATCTCACTTGGCAACAATTGCGCGAGATAAGAGAGGCGGAAACGCGCGCTGCTGCAGCGCAACTCGGTATTTCAAAGGTGATTTTTATGCGTTGGCGAGATGGCGAATTGATGCCTAGTATGGCGATGCGTCGTGCCTTTGTGCGTTTCATTCGTCTTTATCGTCCGGATGCTGTTTTAAGCAGCGATCCTTCAACACGTTGGCGAGATGATCGGCGTTTGAATCATCCTGACCATTGGATAGTGGCTAGTGAAGTAATGAGTGCTGTATATCCAGCAGCCCGTGATCACCTTAACTTTCCAGAGTTGCTTTATGATGAGGGACTAGAACCTCACATCACGCCGTTTTTATATATGTCGCTATCACGTCAACCTAATTTGCGTATTATTACTACCGATTTTCAGGCACAAAAATTGCGCGCACTAGCCGAACATCGTAGCCAAGTTGGCGATGATTTGGCACGTTTACAAGAGCGCTTAGCACGATATGCTGATGAGGAATTGTCTAGTACATCAAATACGCCACAATTTGCCGAATATTTTCGTCTCATTAGTTTAGATTAGGTAGAAGGATTAAACGTGAAACCTTCATTTAAAACCGAAGCTGAAGCAATGCGTTCTCAATTAGTTGAATGGCGACGAGATTTGCATCAGCACCCAGAGATTGCTTTTGAAGAAATACGTACGGCACGCTTTGTTGCTGAAACTTTGGCACAGTTTGGTTTTGAAGTGCAAACGGGGATAGGCAAAACAGGAGTTGTCGGCATCTTAGATGGGGATGATGTAGGCCCGACTGTCATGATTCGTGCTGATATGGATGCGTTGCCCATTGAAGAACAGAATGATACGCAGTATCGCTCTCAAATTGCCCAGAGAATGCACGCTTGTGGTCACGATGCTCATACAGCGATAGCATTGGCTGTGGCGAAAATGTTTGCTCAAAAACGCTCTCATTGGAAAGGCCGCTTAAAATTTGTCTTTCAGCCAGCTGAAGAGATTGGACAAGGCGCAAAAGCGATGATCGCTGATGGGGTGCTGACACAGATGCGCCCAGATATTGTATTGGGGTTACATGTTTGGAATGATCTGCCTATCGGTTATGTCGGTATCACTGAAGGGGCGGCTATGGCAGGAACCCAGCGCTTTTCGATTCTCATTACAGGTAAAGGTGGACATGCAGCATTGCCGCATCAAACCCATGATCCTGTTGTTGCTGCTGCTCAACTTATGAGCGCCGTTCAAACGATTGTAAGCCGTAATCTTGATCCTTTACTGTCGGGTGTTGTGAGCATTACACAAATGCAAGGTAGTGATGCTTTTAACATTATCCCCGCTCAAGTGATGCTCGGTGGTACGATTCGCGCTTTTGAGACATTTACAATGGATTTGATAAAAACTCGTCTTGCTCAATTAGCTCAACAAATTGCATTGGCGTTTGATTGCGAAGCAACCATAACCTACGAAAATAGCCTAAATCCACTTGTAAATGACCCATTAGTTGCGCGCCGTCTGCGCGAGTGCTTCCGTCAAGTGGATGCTTCTTTGGAGATTATCGACAATATTCGTACTATGGGCTCTGAAGATATGTCAGAATATTTAGCAGTGGTGCCCGGTGTGTTTTTCTTTGTAGGGTCAGCCAATGCTGAACGTGGTTTGAATTATCCACATCACCACCCCAAATTCGATATTGATGAAGAAGCACTGGTGATTGGCGCTTCTTTGTTAGCTTCTGCGGTGGCGGAGTATGTTTGGCAACAAGAGTGATGATTTGCTATGCCCAATGTTTGTATATGGCACACTGCGACGGGGTGGCAGCAGCCATGATCGTGTGCGTTATCGTCTTTTGAATATACAGCTTGCTTTTGTAGAAAATATGTGTTTGTTTTCGCTTGGCCCTTATCCTGTCATGTTGCATGGTGATGGGCGAGTATATGGAGACATCATTAAGTTACCGATAACCGCGCCCAAAGCCCCTTGCTTTAGCGATGGGGATGTAGGGCGCTTGCTTATGGTATAATACAACCTAAACGCGCCTCAAAGAAGTAACCTAGTAATTATGATAATAGAGCTACGCAAAACCTACAAATTCAGGCTGTATGAAAATGATGCCAATGTGTATTTGCATCAGCAGATTGACATAGCGGGTTTAATCTGGAATCATGCGCTAGCG
>RFGP01000020.1 GCA_003697365.1 Chloroflexota bacterium
TAGTTTACGGAGAGCAACCTCACTTTCCATTAGGATGGCTTTATGTAGGATTGGAGCAGTGATAATGGTTAAGGCTTTACTTATTGCAAATGTAGGAAATCGCGATATAAAACTGGATGATCAAGGTGATAAACGCGAGTCTACACGCCAATTAGGTGAAAGAATACTTAACAATTTTGAGCATTATTATAATGTGATTCAGTTGCCTCTTATTGAGCCGGCTCTTAAGTATTTGCAAGAAGAGCAGGGATATGAAATAGGCGCAATTGAGTTTATTTTGTTTGCCACTGATCAAGGTGAAACTGCGGGAGATAAGCGTGAACAGGATACGCTTCGCCTAGCCGAAGTAGCGAAAAATTATTTAATAAAACGCTATGGAATCAATAAAAAAGGGATTCGTATAGAAGTTATTGAGTCTAATCCAGCTGATTATAGGAATATGATGGAATTTTACGATCAAAAGATGCGTCGTCTTCGTGATTGGCTTAATAGCAAAAATGATGGCGAATTTCCCAGAATTTACCTTGAGATAATGGGTGGTACTCCAGCGATGGTAACAATGCTCATTTTGAAAGCAACACAGTATTTTGAGCGTAATGTTTCCACACTCTACAATGATAACGGACAAGTTTTTGACATTAGCATTGCAGAAGAACTTTTTTTGCAGAATGTTCGTGAAGAGCTCTTGTTGCAGACAGAACTTTTTGCATATCGTTCTGCTTGGGAGACACTTCAACAGTATCCCAAAGTTGTAAAAAACAGTGATGAACGAGAGATTCTGCTTTATCTGTTGCAATATGGCGATAGACGCTTAGCCTTTGATTATGATCGAGCACTTAAGCATCTTAAAGAGGTACGCGGCTCAACAACAGGAGAATTGCAAAGCGTAGTTAGCAGATGGTTGAACGAGTTTAAGCCGGAAGATACTCAATTCTTGTTAGCAGAACTCGTTTACAGTATTGAGATAATTATAAAATTAGGGAACTATTCGGAGCTCACTCAGCGAATTTTTCGTTTCCAAGAAGCGATGTTCCGCTATATGGCAGAACAGATGGGAATGGAGTACAGCAAAAGCAGTAAAGCAACTGGTGAGTATGTTGATCCTAGTTGGGTTAAGTCACAAGAAGGTTTGGAGCAGTTTTTGCAAGCCTATGATCGCACCGCTGATGGGCAAGCAACTGCAGTAGATATAAAACGCTCACTAAACCGTTTTAGTCTTGGGGCGATTGTAGACTTTTTTGTTAAGAATCAACAAGAGTGGCAACATTGGCGACAAGCTGCTGAATCATTGCACGGTTTGACTAATTTGGCTGAGCTACGAAACAAAGGAATATCAGGACATGGTTTTCAAGGAATTGGTGAAGAAGACATTCTAGAAGCCTATGGCATTGATGAAATTGACGATCTCGTCCGAGACTTGAAGGAGATTTATCGGATTGTTTTTGGAGATGAGTTACTGAACAATGTATACGACGAGATCAACAAGGTCTGCAGGGATATTATAGAAGAAGATTAAGGCAAGACATTGTCTAAGGAATAAAGGGCATCTTGCTATAACAGCATAAAAAAGATGTCCTTTATTCTTGATGATTAACATTCTCGTAACTAAAGCAAGACATTTAGATAATTCTGTTAGCACTTCTTGAGCTACTATTCAATTAAGGGCTTGAGCAAAGTAATTAATGTAAAGCGATCAATTTTCTGTTCGTTTGGCATGATGTTTGCTAATTTAGCATAGATTGTATTTAGTTGATTGCCGATAGTGCTTGTGCTTTTATGTAGAGCAGAAGCAAGTTCCTTATTTGTATAGCCTGTTTTAACAAGTAGCTCAACTAATTCTTTTTCACTATGGCTTAGTTGATGCCAAAAACGCATAATACGATGCATGTTTGGTGAAGGGGTTTGTAAACTCAACCCTTCAATATGGTGCTGTTGACGTAGGCTGCTAGGGACTCTCCAATTTAAAAAAGGAACTTCTACAAGTTGGATTTCATCGAAATTGTCAACATGCATTTGACGTGATTCACGTAATCGTTCACTACTGAGCAAATACCAAATATAATCGTTATCCTCAAAAAGTTGTTGTGCGACAGCAAAAGCAAAAATTGCCATAGTTTTACGACCACCTGCTAGGGATAGATGTAATTGGGCCCCACTTAATTTAAGCCGACGAATAATACTATATAACCCTTCATATGCTGCATTAATCTCGTGGTCGGTTGTGACATCAGGTAATGGGCCAGTTGAATCAGTTAAAACTTCTGGAACAAAACTAATGTGTCTTGGATAATAGTTGTGCTCAAAAAACTCTTTCTCTAATTGCTTTAGAGATTCTTGGATTATTGGGTAGGTTGGGTCAGTGTGTAAAACAATGACTCTATCAATAGAAAAATGATGTTTTTGTATCAAATAATCTAATGTTAAAGTTACAATTTGTGGCTCAGAACCTAAAGTTGATAGTAGAATACTGTTTGGCATTAAGTCTTTCCTTTAACTCATCTCTAATTTCATCAAGGTGCTAAATTGGCTACGTTGGATGGATAAGTTGACAAATAGATTACCATCGCAGACAATTAACGTGTTATTGTAAGACTATATTTTTTAGAGGTAAACAGTATGCGATTGAGGGGTAGTGTAATTGAAGGGGCTATTGGTAGTAGTATTATTACAGGTGTGCTAGGTATTCTAACCGTTGAGGATGCTGATCCGATTCTCTCAATTATTATTGGTGCTTTACTTGGTGCTATAATTGGTTTGCTTATTGTTGTATTGGCTATTTTTATGCCCACTCAACGTTGGTTTCCATTCCCATTAGTTGGTGGAGTGATTGGCGCTTTTTTGTTTGGTGTGGCAACTGTTTTTGGCATTCAATTGGGCGAAATAATTAATAGTTCATTGGTCAGTGTGATAGTGGGCTTTATGGTAGGTGCTGTGATAGGTGGTGTTGTCATGCGCCAAAAACGCTCACAATATCAGCGCACCATGCAGCAGTAATTGTGCAAAAGATCGCATGGGCAATGTGTTAGAATTGTCGTAAACTTAAAAATCACTTGTCAATTTGGTATTGAGGTAATGTGATGGATTTATTTGATAAAGCTCAGCATTTTACAATTGCTAAGGATGCAATGGCAGCGGGGATTTATCCGTATTTTCAACCGTTGTCAAATTCTGAGGGGACAACAGCAACCTTCATGGGACATGAAGTAATTATGCTGGGGTCTAATAATTATTTAGGGCTAACGATGCATCCCAAAGTGAAAGCAGCTGCACAGCAGGCTATTGAGTTATTTGGCACGAGCTGTACAGGGAGCCGTTTTCTAAATGGGACGCTTGAATTTCATAAGGAGCTTGATCGTCGACTTGCTGCGTTTGTTGGCGCTGAGGCCGCTATTGTTTTCCCTACAGGTTATCAAACTAACTTGGGTACAATCTCCTCATTAGTTGGTAAAGGGGATTACGTCATCCTTGATAAAGATGCTCATGCGTGTTGTGTAGATGGTGCTTTGTTGTCTCGTGGAGAGTTGCGCCGTTTTGCACACAGTGACATGGATAGCCTGCGCTCTGTGCTTTCCAAAATACCTGCTGATGCCGGTAAATTGATTGTCGTTGATGGTGTATATAGCATGGGTGGAGACATTGCGCCATTACCACAAATCATCGAAATTGCTCGTGAGTTTGGGGCACGAGTGATGGTTGATGATGCGCATAGTATTGGTGTTTTAGGAAACGGACGCGGCACGGCAGCACACTTTGGCTTGACAATGGATGATGTTGATTTAGTGACTGGTACTTTCAGCAAATCTTTTGCTTCTATTGGTGGTTTTGTTGCTGGCAAAGCCGATGTCATTCACTATATTCAACATACAGCACGTTCACTAATCTTTTCGGCAAGTCTACCTGCAGCAAATGCGATGACTGTGTTAGCGGCGCTAGATGTGATTGAAAGCGAGCCAGAGCTAGTTCAACGTGTTTGGGATAATGCAAACTTTATGCGAGAAGGGCTGAAGGCACTTGGCTTTGATACGGGCCCAAGTGAAACCCCCATTATTCCAGTGATTATTGGTGAAGACTATGTGCGTGCGGGCTTGGCTTGGCGTGCGTTGGTAGATAATGGTGTTTACACAAATCCTGTTATCCCACCAGCCGTTCCTCCAAATCGTACATTGTTGCGCACAAGTTATATTGCCACACACACACGTGAACAGCTTGAAAAAGCGTTGAGTATTTTTGAAATGGTAGGCGAGAACCTCGATCTCATTCCCCCCAAAGGTGAGCGCGAGCGCTTGAAAACGATGTAAATTTCCATAAATTTTTTGGTCTTAAAACCCGCTTCATCAGCTTAATCTGGTGGTGTTAAGGCGGGTTTTTAATTTACACACTAAGGCTCACGCGCTCAAAACGAACACGTGCTGCTAAAGTACCTAGTCGTAGTTCATCGCCGTGTTTAAGAGGGTAGAGTTGATTGGGGACAAGCTGTTCGCCATTGAGAAATGTGTGGTGACGACTGCCAAGATCAGCGACATATAAGGTCTTCTCTTGGCGACGTAGGGTCGCATGGATGCGAGAAATGCCATATTCGCTAAATTCAGAAAGATCAATATCTGGCCCAATGATGCTTGCGGGCGCTGCCCGACCAAGAATAATTTCTTGACCATCTGCTATTTTAACGCGAATAGGGTGTTTAGGGATGTCAAGTAACAATGTAGTTTGATCACTAAAAATGGCGGCATCAGGGCGCTTGGGTTCTGTCACTTCAGCTGGCTTAGGCGAAGTGCGGATCGCTGGAAAAACGGCAGTAGTATTAATGTCGGTTTTTTCTGATGCTTTATAATGATGACCGTTACGTGTTTCCCAAAGCTGTATCATCGCTGCTAGATGTCGCCGCGTTTGACGATCTAAAACAGCCTGAGACTGTGTCATACGCCATGCTTCTTCTGGCGCATGATTATTTTGCCGTAACCGCACAAATTCGGTGAAAAGGCGTTTAAGTTGTTCGTTTTGAGATTGCTCGTTCGTCACCGACTTTATTTGTCCTTTAAACAACCGCATGACATGCTAGTTAAAATGATCATAACGCACTGCTACGACATTTTCAATTCAAACCCTATACAATGTTTTATGATTCAAAGAGGTTGTTTGCGATCTAGTGCAGAACTGACTGACAATATATTATGAAGAGGTATATTGTCAGCCAGCGAACTATGTTTACTTGTTATTCAACGAGTAAGAATAGTTCATATTCTGCTTCTTCAACAGGAAAAACTGAACTCACTACTATAATATATTGCCCATCTGCTTCTAAGGTATAGGTAAGATATGAATCGAAGTAACCTAGTTCAAGTTCAGCAGGTGGGCTATCAGCATCATCATTTTGATCGAGTAGCGTGCCTTCCTTGTTATAAAGCTCTACAATAGGATCAAGGAAATCATCTGGATCAGTAGCACGAACGGCAATTTGTATGGTTGAGTCCGCTTTGCCTTCAAAAATATAAACGTCTTGCTCATTTTCAGTACTAAGCGTGCCTGTGCTGGTGTCGCCCAACGATATTGAAAATTCAGCAGCCTCAGCAGATACTCCTGTGCCATCAGTAGGGCTAAATCCTAAATCAAAAGGCAAGCCGCCTTCTCCCCCCAATAGTTCACTAAATAATCCGCCTAAATCTTCGCTCAAATCGTTGTATTCTTCTGGTGTGGGTATCTCAAAATCTTCATTATAGTCTGAGATGTTAACCTGTAGATCAACGCCAATACCTAAGCCACCAGCTGGAATTGCCTCATCGAGATCGGGGGAGAAGCCTCGTGCAAAGCTAAGGTCAATATTCAAATCGATGAATAGGGCAAAGTAGGTGAACTCTAATGTTTCAGGATCAATATAGAATGTTGCTTGTACAATATTGTTTTCCTGAAAATCAGAAGCGATACGATCAAGGACTGTTTGCACTAAAATTGCTGCTAGGGTTGGGTCGATGTCCTGATCACCAAGTGCGCCGATTAATAATTGAGAAGCCAGTTCTGTGAAAAATGGTGAACGCACGAATGCTGCTGTATCAACTTCAGCCACAAATACGGCGACTGTACGATCATCAATCGTTTCATCTTCAAGTCGGCTTACTGTTAGTGCGTTTCCCATATTTTCGCCATCGAAACCAAAGCTCTCGAAGAAGTCGTTAAACATTTCTTCGGCGCTAGCTCCAGAACTTTCAATGTCAAGATCGCTGGCTAGGCCAGACCAACTTAATTCACCATCTCCTTCATGAACACCAAGAAAAACCCCCTCATCATTGATGCGCAAAACTCCGCCACCTGATAGTTCGTCCTCATTGGTCGTTAGTGTTGCAGGATCAAAGCTAAGCTCCAACCCTACAATTTGCCCATCTTCAAACAGAATAGGGCCAGCACCTTCTGTTTGAAGCATCGTTGTATCGCCATCACTCCGAATTTGGAAATTCAGCGTATAACTTGTGATGTTGAAGCTACTGGCTTCTTCTAGAAAATCGCTGGCATTGTTGAACAAATCACAATCTTCGCCGCTAAGTCCGGGGGGGCAGTTGTTCTGAGCTTGGGTAAAAGTGTTAGCAGGTAATAAAGCGACAAGAAGTATTATGGTTAAAATGAAGCTCCAAAGACGTGACTTCATGTTGTGGCTCCTTTTTCAAGAGTAATTATGTGTTACTTTCATTATATACAAGTTGGACATAATAACGACTTAATTTCCATAAACTTTAAGAAGGATACGTTCCATTAAGCGCGGAAACAAACGCCCCCCTAAAACAAAAAAGCGATCAATCGGGCGGATAACTACGGTACGAGGGCGGCGTTCTATGGCTCGGACAATTTGTCCAGCCACACGTTCAGGGGTCATAGTGGGAAAACGACTAGCAACTTTCCCACTTTGTCCCAATCGTTTTTCGGCAAATTCTGTATGTGTTTGTCCTACCCAGAAGTTTGTTACCCAAATATTTTCATTCTTTAATTCTATACGTAAGGATTGCGCAATACTGTCGACAGCGGCCTTACTAGCGCTATAAATTGCTGCATAAGGAGCAGGCACAGGCCCCAAAATACTACTAATTGTGATGATATGCCCGCGTTGTGTAGCGCGCATTGCAGGAACACATGCACGTATGCTGTGCAAGACTCCATCAATGTTGATTCGCAGTACTGCTTCAAGGTCTGACCATTCAGAATCCACTAAAGAACCACGATGTCCTAAACCTGCATTTGCTACTAAAACATCTAAACGGTTGAACTCAGCTAAGGTTAGAGCGACTGCTTTTTGCATTTGCTCTGGCATAGTCACATCAGCTGTCAGTGGCAAAACTGTTCCGAACATATCTTTGGTTTCAGTCACAAGCGCTTCTAAACGTTCAGAGCGTCGTCCTACAGCTGCTACTTGATGCCCTAATGAAGCTGCAAGCAGAGCTGTGGCACGTCCAATGCCACTTGTTGCCCCAGTAATCATAATGACTTTAGGATTTTGAACAGGAGAAGCAGAGCGTTCTGTTCCAATTAACACAAAGAACTCCTTTTATTGTGCACCCACACGTGTAGTTTCTGGTAAATAAGTTTGAAAAGCGCGTACTAATTCGCGATAGTTACCCGTAGCAGACTCTGGCGCAAGCACAACGTCATGATGAAAGCTGCCCGCTGCACGTTCAATAAGCCATAAATCTGCGCCATAGAAAGGTAAAGTTGGGTCATCGTCTAGCTTATCAAAATTGGCTTTTTGCATTGCTAGCAACAACTGATTATAGCGTTCAGTTTTGATGTTTAAATGTAACTCAGCCCGCTTTTGAGGACGGTCAAAGCAAATGTGTAGTTGACAGGTTTCTTGATGATGACCATGTAAAAGAGTAGAAACACTATCAGGAGCATTGCCGAGATGATAGTATATGGTTAACCGAACAGCTTCATGAATCGTGGGGTTTTGAGTGAGCGTGCGAAAATCAGGCAGCCCTAAACGGCTTGCTATTGTGCGCAACACGTCAGCTTGGCGTGAAAATTCCATAGGTTTGCTCTTTCATTATTTTTTTGGCTTTGGGGTATTATATATTAGAAAAGCGTTTATTTGAGTTTTGGAGAGAACCTTTTGACACAACAAAAGTCTTCCTTAAATAACCCAATAGTGATCTTTGGTGGCGTAGCGGTTAGTATTGCTATTATAACTGCTCTTGTTGGATACATTGTAGGAACTACATTAGAACGTAACGTTGCGGAAGATGACCTTGACGCTGTGAACAATACTCTAAGTGCTGTTCAAATTTTGGCTACAGAGGCCATTGATGCATTAAGCACAAACGAAGCTGCTTTGGTCGAATCCTATGAAGGAACATTAACAGTCGCACAGACAGAGGTGAGCGATGCACTAGCAACCCGTGAAGCTGAAGCTACGGAAGCGATAAGCGCTATAACGGCGACGATTGGCGCTCAACAAACCTTTACCATTAGTGCTCAGCAAACTGCGACTGTAGAACAGTATTTTACAGCAACAGCACTTGCGAATGGCACACCAGAAGCAGCCATACGAGCTTTATCTGCATCAGTACGTCTAGGCCCCAGTATAGAATATCCGATTATAGATACAATTACCCAAGATACGATTGTGAACGTTCTTGGTATCAGTGCTGATGGTGAATGGGCTGAGATAAGTTATCGCCGTGATGATGAACCTATCGTTGGTTTTGTGCGTGCTGAGTTTGTTGATTTGATTCGTGGGAATTTATCAGGAGTTCCAATTGCCGCAGATTTCCCGACATTAACACCAATGCCAAGTCCATCCCAAACACCTACACCGCCATTTACACAAGCAGAGATCACTGCCGTCAGTGCTACTGTATATAGTGGTCCCGGCGATCATTTTAGCGTGGTCGGAATTTTGCGCTTTAGCGATGTTGTTACCGTTCAAGGAGTTACTTTGGATGGTCAATGGTTACTTATTGAATCTCAAGATTTAAGCGGTTATATACGCGCTAACGCTATACGCTTGTTAGGAGGAAACCCTGAAGTTGAAGTGCTACCAACTTCGACCCCAACAGTTGTTTTGCCTACGGCTTCTCCAACACTTCCCAGCACTCCTGAAGCTGTAGCAGCGGGTCAGTTTATCGTTGTTCGTGCTGGCCCTGATGAAGATTTTGATGTATTAGGTATTGTGTCTGCGAACGAACCTTTGCAAATTGTCGGCGTTTCACAGGATGGATTATGGTTTAAGGTTATCTATACAAATGCGCCAGATGGCTTTGGCTGGGTGTCTGGTGAAGTGGTGCGTGTTTCAGGGAATTTGGCGAATCTTCCAATAGTAGAGGGCCCACCGTTGCCTACGCAAGTTTCTCAAGAGATAAGGGGTAGTGCTGCGCCGAGCTCAGCAGGGGCAACAACAAGCGTTTCTATTAGTCCACTTCCAGAAGCGAGCGATATAATCAGTTACGATCAAATGAATTTTACGGCTTATAGCTATGAACTTGTTGTTGCTGTTAATGGAACACAAGATAACCGTGTTTTTGAGACATTTTTCATCTATCGTTATACTGATGATTTAGTGAATCAAAATTTGAATATTAGAATAGATGGAAGTGGTCGTTTGTTGGATGTTCTCGCATCTGACGAAGATTTTGAATTTATCCGAGATTTTTCTCCCTTAGAAGTAGGGGTACAGGGCGACCAAAGCTATTTTGCGAGCGAAAGTAATGGGGGACTTTGTTTTGAGCTTGGAGAAGACCTCACAAGGCAAGATTTTCTAGATGCTTTTAGTGGTATCAGTAATACGGCTGATGTTCAAGGTTTGCTTGCCATACTGCCAGATAATGTAGTCTTTGGTCGGTTAGAAGATGGAGGATTGGTTGGCTTAGGTGGCAATCACTATCAATTATTAGGTGTGGAAGAAGATGGGCAGATTGTCCCACTAGATGATTTCAAGATTGATCTGTGGTATTCTGAAGATGAATCTATGCTTTATGCCTATCGGGTGACGATTCGTATCACACCCGAAACATACCCTCGATTCCAAAATATTCTCATCGACATCGATCCAGATTTTGAGAATGTCAGCGTTTTTGATGGTGATCTAACATTTTATTTCTTGCCAGTTGCTATTAATGAAATCGCAACTGAACAAGCACTGGCACCAGAAAATTGTAACTTTATTCAATAGATATTCATTAAAAGTGCTGCCCATAATGGGTAGCATTTTTTGTATAAAAAGCTCAAAAATCTGCTTGATCTATTTAAGACATCGTTTTTTAATTTAAGTTAACGGTCTGTGATTTTGCATAGTTCAGGATAATTAACTTATGAATCTACCATTGATTGGTCTGACGACGACGCACGTCGCAGATGATGCGGGGCGTTTACGCGAAAGTCTTTCATACGAATATACAGAAGCCGTAGTGCAAGCGGGTGGTGTTCCAATTTTAATTCCTTTAAGTACGCTTCAATCAGAGGAAGATACGGTCGCGTTGAGAGCCGTGTATGAGCGATTAGATGGTGTGATTATTCCCGGCGGTGGAGATATTCATCCTGAATTTTATGGCGAGACTGTGCATCCCACTTCACGTGGTATTTCAACCTTGCGCGATAGTGTTGAGGTTCAACTTGTGCGCTGGGCTTATGAAGATGACAAACCTTTATTTGGCATTTGTCGTGGACATCAGATGATCAATGTTGCGCTTGGTGGGACATTACACCATGACGTGAAAGCGTTACAAGGACAGAGTGCTTTTATCAATCATGATGCAAATGCAGTACATGAACGCGAGCTTTTGATGCATACGGTTTCCGTCGACTCATCTTCACGTTTGTTTAAGGCTCTAGGTGCAGCTTCAAATTCTGTCGCAGTGAATAGCCTTCATCATCAAGCGGTGAATCGTTTGTCCTCAGAATTAATGGTTAGCGCTCTTGCTGATGATGGAATTATTGAAGGTGTTGAAGCGCCTAAAGCACGCTTTTTCATGGGTGTACAATGGCACCCAGAAGCTCTTGTGCGTAATGTGCCACAAATGGCACAGCTATTCCGTACATTCGTAGCTGCTTGTATTGAAAAACCAGTATTGATAGCGCGCTAGATGTCTGTACATCATGTCCTTTGGTTGACAGAGCGTAGCGAATATCACCAAAGAAGAGCGTTAGAAGCTGCCCCAGAAACGCTAGACGTTACTATTTTGCGCAAACCCTCTTCTGAAGTGTTGCAACATCATCTGATGCGCGCTGAAGTGCTTGTTTCTGAACGCCGAGGGCGTATTGATGATGCGTTTTTACAACTTGCTCCTAGTCTAAAACTTATCGTGCGTATTGGTTCGCTTATCGATGACATTGATCTTCATGCATTAAAAGTAGCTGGTATTCGCTTAGTTCGGCAACCTGATCTCGGTACTATAATGGTTGCTGAACATTGCCTAATGATGATTTTAGCCTTGCTGAAGAAACTTAACGCAGCGCAGTCTATTGCTCAAAATCCATTATCTACACAAAGAGCTACCCAACGAACCGATGAAAACACTTTTGCTTATAATTGGGCAAGTATGGGCGGCATACTGGGGTTATATGGTCAATCAGTGGCAATATTAGGAATGGGGGAAATTGGCGTTGAGTTGGCACGTCGTTTGCGTTCATTTATGCCCGCAAAAGTTCTTTACTATAAACGTAAGCGTTACCCTTTATGGCTAGAAGAAGAATTAGGTATTACTTTCGCATCATCAATAGAAGAAGCCGTTAAAGAGACAATGGTTGTTGTGGCTTTACTCCCTTATAGCCAAGAAACTGATCTTATTATTGGTGCGCGCCATTTTGCGCTTATGCCACGTGGCGGTATATTTGTTCATGCAGGAAGCGGGGCAACTGTTGATGAGAAGGCACTTGCCAATGCGCTAAACATTGGACACTTAGGCGGAGCAGCATTGGATACTTACGAGTATGAGCCACTTACAATAACAAATCCCTTAATTGCGTTAGCGAAAGACCCCGTGACGAATCTCATTTTAACGCCACATATTGCTGGCGCAACTTTGCCTCGCGAACAAACGGCAAGGGTTTTAGTGTATCAAGAAATTTTACGCTTTTTTCATGGGCAGCCTCTGCGTCAAGAAGTACAACTACCTTGATGGCAATGCATAGAGTGTGTAAATATTTTCCGCTTGCCAAGCGATCTCCAATAAGGGAGGTATTTTTTCCCACTCTGTTTTATCGCCTTCGGTAAAAAGTCTAGTGTTCCGAAATTCGTAGTCTCTTCCTGTTTCCCAGACTAATATATGAGTTATGCCGCGCTGTTGCCAACTGTCTAGGATAGCTTGTGCAGTGCCATCGCCTATGTCCCGCCGATCATGCCACCAACGCATTAAAATAGTGTCTTCTTCACAATAAAGACGTGGCTCGTCACAATATAGAGATCGGGTTTCCCACAAAAATAGTATATGGCTACCATCAGGCAACGCATTCACTGCATCGATTGCTTTTGAATACCAACCTAATCGATGCTCTAAAAATTCTCTTTGATTTAGAATGCCTGCTAAATATTCAAGCCCGCGTTGATCGATAAAGTGACTTTGAGTTGTTGTGTTTTCAATAAAATTCACACCTTCACGTTGTCGTCTTCCTACAAAGTGATTTATGAGCGTCAAAACCAAGACAAAAGCAACCAAAGCTCGAATCACAAAAGCAACATTTAATGGCTTAGGTGGTAGAACTTTTAGTTGTTCAAACGCAACAGCAGCCATCACAATTAATGGCGGAAACAGATAACTAACAAGGCGTGTCTGTAAGCCATAATGCGAGCGTAATGCTGTAAATGTCCAAAATATAAATCCCCAAGCGATCAAGAATGAAATACTTTTTATACGTGTGCGTGCTTCAGGCTCAAA
>RFGP01000170.1 GCA_003697365.1 Chloroflexota bacterium
AGCATAGATACCTGTCTCCTCCCATTGGGTTCCACTAAATGTCGCTGTAATCGCAAGGGCACTCTCACCCTCTGATGCATTAGAAGTGCTCACCGCAATCTCCGTGCCCGCAGTCCAATAATCCGCAAGCACAAAATCACCTACACCTTCTTCAAAACCCTCAACACTCGTCTCTTCAGACACAGCTTGTTCTTCAACGTCAGACGCTACCTCCTCAGAACCTATAAGCTCAGTAGGAGGAGATGCTAGACTCAAATCGGGTTCTTCAGCAGGAGTTCCATATATTTCAAATTCCCATAAAGAAAAACCCCACTGAGTTCCGCGCGTGATAGCATTGAGTTTCACATATCTAGTGTCGACAAAGTCAAAGGTAATATCGTCAATTTGACCATCACTATTCAGTTCGCTATAGACAGTTTGCCATTCGTTACCATCCCAAACTTGGATGTCATACTTTTGACCAAATGCCGTTTCCCATCTCAGAACCACTTGCCCTATATTGTATATATCTCCTAAGTCAACAATTAAGAATTGATTATCTTCATATTGAGTTGACCATCGCGTATTTTCCAAACCATCTACAGCATATTCAGGAAGATAACTTTGGCTTTCAATAGAAGAGGTAATAGCAGTTTTTCCAAGCGCTACGTTACCCCGATTAGGATCGACAACTTGCACAACAAAGCGTGAACGACTAGAGTTACCCCCTGAATCTGTGGCTGTTACTTCAATCATAGTCGTTCCAATCTGGTGAAGCTGTAAGGACAATTTTCCATCGGCATCAATAGTAGCTGTGGCAACTTCTGAACGTTCATTATTTGTTATTTCAAAAGCAAGATCGCCACCATCTTCTTGATCTGAAAAAACTTGGCGCAAATCCACGTAGGGCTCAACAAAGGGTATATCATTACCAATAATTAGATTCTCAATGGGATTTGCTACTAATGGGATGTGATCTATTTCCCCAATGTCAACAAAAATCACTTCAGGAGCTATATTACTAAGGCGTAACATGCCCGGAGCAGCATCTAACATTTTGCCATGAGGACTTTCATAAAACTGCCAAGCCAGCGCTCCAGCATATCCATTCTCGTATAAGAATTCATAGGATTCCATACTGTTACGAAGCTGTCGGCGCGGCAAAAATCCCATCCCCAAATCTGCAATTGCCTTTGCCGGAAATTCACCAACGACAAGGGGCTTGTCTAATTGCCAGTAGCTATAAGGATTGTGAAAAGGTGAAGTTGTTTCATCAAAGTGTTCTGGGTAATAGTGCACAGAATAAAAATCTAGAACCCCATCAGGATCGCCGCCGGCTTCAATGAGACGTTCATCTGTATAAAAGTTAAAAAATGGCTCTATATCAGTGAGAACCCGCATATTCCATGAGCCGTTTGTAACGAATGTATCAGGGTCTGTTCGCTGAATAGCTCCAGCCAAGAGGTTAACAAATTGTTGGATATAAGGCATCGTGGTTCGTGCATCTGTCCATCCATATTCTTCTGTTACCCCTTCTGGTTCATTAAATATCTCCCAAGCAATAATGCCGGGATGATTCTTAGTGGCTTCTACCAACGGAATCAATGCATTATCAATATAAGCCTGTGTATAAGCAGGGTCTTCGATAAGTAGCTTGTTCCATTCAGTAGGCACCCCCTCTTTATTATTCATCATGTCGTGCGACCAAAGCGTAGGCATGATCAAAATGCCGCGTTCATAAGCTAAGTCAAGTGCTCTGGAGAAATTTTCAATATCATTCTCTCCAAGCCCAATAACCTTGCCATCTTCACCATATATCGGGCTAGTGCTGCCATCAGTATGAAGCCACCAACGAAGCGTATTTCCATGAGCAGCGGCTACTTCATCCAATGCTTTTACAAAGATCGGTTCATTAAATGTGTCAAGATCACGCGCAAAATCAATCCATGCAAGATTAATACCGCTCAGAAATAAGTCTTGGTCACCATAACGAATAAGATGTGAGGTATCCTCATTTTGTGCCTGACTGATAGGCACAAAGAGTGATACAAAAGCTGCCAACAACAGAAAAATTAAATGCTTTTTGTGCATAATAAATGCCCTTTCTTAGACTTAATATATTTTTGAAGTGCTTAACCTTTAATACCGGTTAATGAAATACCTTGTACGAATTGTTTTTGGAAAAGTAGGAACAATATCAAAGTTGGCAATGAAACGATCAAGGCAGCAGCCATAACGATTCCCTGATCAAAAGGTGGCGAGAAGGGATCAACCATTGTTGACATAACAATAGGAAGAGTACGCATATCCTGAGATTGAAGAACAATGAGCGGCCAGACAAGGTTGTTCCATTCACCAATAAACAAAAATATACCCATCGCAACAAGTGCTGGCACAATCAGCGGCATCACTATTTGCGCCCAAATACGAAACTCTGATGCCCCATCTACGCGAGCAGCCTCAATTAAGTCATCTGGAATAGAGGATTTGATGTATTGCCTCAAGAAAAAAAGTTCAAATGGGCGAGATATAGCAGGGATAATCAGTGCTGTTAAAGTATCAATCCATCCCAAATCGCGAATAATTAGATAGCTAGGAATAAGCGTCACTTGCCAAGGAATCATCATAGAAGAAATGACAAGTAAAAATAGTGCATCTCTTCCTAGAAATTTGTGCTTAGCAAATACATATGCCGCAATAGAAGCCACTAGCAGCCCTAAAAAAGTATTTGAAACTGCTACAAGCACGCTATTGCCATAGTAGCGTAAGAACCCTCCAGTAGTATCTCTATAACGCTGGAAAAGCCCTTGAATTTGTTGTACACCTACAGTTCCTTCCACCCAATCAGGGTTATAGAAGTTATCAAGCGTTGGATGTTCTATGTAAAACTTAGGCGGAACTGCTTGCAGCTCTTCAATATTTTTAAAGGCGCTAATAACCATCCAATAGTAAGGGCCAATCATTAATAGAGCGCCTATAAACAAAGGAATATAAGGCAAGATCAAGAAAAAACGATCATACTTACTGCGTTTATGTTTAATTTCAAGCATTGTTTAATCCTTATACTGCCTATCGCCGACTTTCAGATTTATAATCGTTATGACAAAAATAATGGCGAACAAAACCCATGCGATTGCAGATGCATATCCCAATTGAAACAGCCGAAAACCACGTTCGTATAAATATCCAACAACAGTTAGCGCGCCGTCTAAATTTCCCCCCATTCCTTCGCCGGCTTGACCAGCAAATAAGATATAGACAACATCAAACACCTGAAAAGAAGTGATGATCCCTGTTACAACTAAGAAAATGGTGGTGGGACGTAAAAGTGGTAAAGTAATGTAGAGGAATTTTTGGCGTGTGTTAGCACCATCAACAGTGGCAGCTTCATATAAATCAGCGGGGATACTACCGAGCCCAGCAAGATATAAAATCATGTTGTATCCTACCCCACCCCAAATAGCCATACTAATGATCAAAAACATCATATATTTAGGCTCGGTGAGAAAAGAAATGAGTTCTGTTGCTCCTAGTTCCAAACGTATAGAATTAATTAGTCCATAACTTTGTCCTTTAAATAACCATCCCCACACTACCGTTACCGCCACGCCGGCCGTAATAGTGGGCAGAAAAAATATAGTTCGCAAGAGCATATTAATGAAACTTTGCCTCTGTAAAAGTAATGCCAGCGCAAGCCCTAAAATAATTTTGACAAAAACCGTTGCCAAAACATAAGTCACGGTATTGTACATAGCTGTCCAAAAGCGTGGATCAGTTGCACCTATAATCCAACGTCCGTTATCAGTACGATATAGAGTGCGCCATTCGGTATAGCCATCATCAAGAACATAACCAGGATTCACATAAGCAGCTTCGCACGCATCCCCTCGATCCTCGCGCTCAGCAACACCACTCAAGGGCACAGTTCGCCGTCCACAGATAAACATTTCTTCACCTGTGTCTTCATCAAAGCGTCGTGGAAGCTCTTTAATTTGCAGGCTTAATAGTTTTTTGTAATTCTCTAGCCCTAAAAACTCGACCTTCGCATTAGGAGAACCGCTGTAGTTAGTAAGGCTAAGATAGGCAGAACTTACAATAGGATAAAGTCGAAAAACAATAAAAGGGATAAAAAAGATCAATAATATTAAATACGATTCACGGGTGTTCCATATCCTACGTAAAAAACTCAAAAATCTTAAATTTACTCTTGTTCTGGGCTTTACATAAACATGGCTTTTTTTCATAACTTCAGTCATTGATATAACTGCCTTTCACACTTTCAAAGAAGTGAGATTGCGATAGGTTAACTAACTACCGCAATCAAAGGAGGAATTCAGACTATGCTTTAATTACCGTATTCAACTAGTGCATCATTTAAAATATCTTCCATTGCAATCAGAGCATCTTCAAAAGGCGCACCTTCAAAGACAACTCGTTGCAACTCAAGATTAATGGCGGCATTACTTTCTTCCCAACCGGGACAATTGGGGGGTGCAGTGGTAGAAGAGAACTGTTCAATAAGGGCATCGCGAACAAAATCATCGGCTGAAATATACTGAAGGTTTTCAATCTGTGTGGGAATAAACAAGGCACCAAAGCCAGCGGTTTCTTCTATAATGGCCTGCGCTGCTTCACTTGTTTGCAACCATTGAATAAATTGCCAAGATTCTTCCACATGATCTGAATAGGAAAAGACACCTATCATCTTCCCGCCGACAAAAGAGGCGTTACTACTGGGGCCTGCAGGCAGTGGAGCAACCGACCAACGTCCGGCTAGTTCAGGATAAGAAGGTTCTATGCTAGGCGCAACCCATTCACCATCAAAAGTAATGGACAATTCACCTGTTGAAAAACCAGCACCTGTATCTACTTGCTCAACAGGAAAACCTAGTTCATCATACAACAATGTAAATTGCTCTAATGCGAGAAGACCTTCTTCAGTATTAATAGCTGAGGCGCTACAATCTTCGGTATACCAGCTGCCACCAGCTTGGGCCAAAAAGATTTGGAAACCAATCCATTCACCATGCCCCCATCCAAAGCCAGCACCACCAAGATCGGCATCTCGTAGAGCATTAACTACTTCGACATATTCATCCCAAGTAGTAGGTGGAGCATCATAGCCAACAGCTTCTAGGTTTTCCGGCAAATAAAACATTAAAATTGTGTCTTGATTATAGGGCACACCATATACCGCGCCATCAACTCCAATAATCGCCTTCACAAATTCAGGATTATTGACTTCTAGGACAGCATTAACAGCTTCTTCCCCAAAAGTAGCTTTGAGATCAACTAGGCCGCCCAAGTCTCCTAAAGAAATACCCCAAGACATCCCACCAGCGAACATATCAGCGCCTGTGCCGCTATTAATCGCTGTAAGATAGCGAGAATAGGCATCTCCCCAAGAAACAGCTTCTACTTTTACAACAATCCCAGTTTCTTCAGTGAAAATTTGAGCAGCGTTTGACAATGCCGTAGCATCATTCTCGCCGCCAGTGATCCAGATTGAAATTTCAGTGCCGTCCTGAGCTTGCACAGTATGAGGAGACTGACTCGGTACTGCAGCAAAAATTGCTACAGCTACACATAAAAACATAATTACAGAAAATTTCTTCATGGTAATTACCTTTCTTTAAATCTTAATCTTTAGAATTCACTCAATAATTCGCGCATTATCAACTCCAAGCTCGCAGTAACATCTCCTTCATCACTACAGTTTCAACAATGGATTTATCACTCAGCATATGGAGTGTTCATCCCTAAACGTTTACAACTACCCCGCTCAATTAATTGGGTAGAGACATGTGTTTTGAGAATAGGACGATTTGGATGCTCTACGCGATCACGCAAATGACGCAATGCCATAGCCCCCATAAAATAGGTGTCTACATGCATAGTAGTTAAAGGAGGAACCACTTCCTGAGCTAAGGCAATATCGTCAAATCCAATTACAGAAATATCGTCCGGAACATTCAGCCCTAATTCGCGCACAGCATTCATGACCCCAATAGCAACATTGTCATTACAAGCAAAAATCGCTGTTATATGGGGGTATCTTTTTAGAAGGCGAATTGTCGCAGAAAAACCATCAGCTCGACTTAATTGACTATCAATGATATAAGTTTCTTTAATGCCGTTATTCTGTAGTGCAGATATATAACCAAGCCGTCGTTCTAGAATAGAGGGATACGCATCTGGTTCGCTACCAATCAATCCAATATGTCGATGCCCGTTTTGGATCAAATATGAGACAGCATTATATGCACCATTGATGTTATCAATTAGTACACTATCAAAAGCCATATCATCTGGTGTATAAGCATCTACTAGAACAACATTACTATTGGCGCGTCGGCTAATATCCGTCAGGGTCTCTTCTAGAAAAGCGCCAACAACGATTACCCCATCTACTATTTCATCTAACAACATAGCAGGGAAATTAATGGCATGTTTTCGTTCATCTACTTCAATATTGGCGTACATTAGATTAATGCCGTGTCGTTGGCACTCATTTTCTGCTCCAGCAATAATCTGAGAATAAAAAGGGTTAGCGATTAGAGGCTCCTCACCTTTAGTGCTGCGTGTTAGTAAGCCAATAGTAGAAAGTTGCGGCACTACTGTATGCGCTACTTCAACTTTAGGACGATACCCAAGTTCCTCTGCTACTTTTAGAACGTGCTGCCGAGTTTGAGGTGCAACATTTGGACGATTATTTAGAACTTGAGAAACCGTGCTCAATGAAACACCAGCTTCTTTTGCAATATCTCGTAAGGTTATCTTTCGACTCATCTGTAACTTTTCTTTATTAATCGAACAAATCGAACATGTTTGAAAACTATTTTATATTACGATTTAAAAGATGGACTGTCAAGTAATTGAATTATCAACAAATCAGAACCAAATAAATTTCAAAAAAGAAAAGCGTAGATGGTGTTTAATAAAACTCTAGGAGAAACGATTATCGATAAAAGTAGAAAGAAGACCGTAAAAATTAAGATATAGGGCATCCAAGATCATGCGGCTATATAAAGAACAGCCAAATAAGTTAAGAACACTCTAATTTAAGTCCTGTAGAATTGATTTTGTCCGAAAAACATCTATACTATAGACTGACTGGTCGGTCTACAAAGAAAGTTATTATGCAAAACCAAGAATCAGCATCTGAAAATAAAAGTATCCGAGAACGTATTCTTGACTCGGCATTAAATATTTTTAGCCGCAAGGGCTATTACGATACGAAGATCGATGAAATCGTAGAGGATAGTCACACCTCTAAAGGTTCTATCTACTTTTATTTTCCGAACAAAGAAAAACTTTTCCTTGCACTTGTCGACCAATTTGCCGATCTGATCGAACGTAGAGTCAAAGAAGCGGTTGAACAAGAAAACGCAGGCATAGATCGAGCACGTGCCGCATTAAGTAGTGTGCTTGACACATTTAGTCGTTATCGGCGACCTGCAAAGTTGTTGCTGGTGCAAGCCGTAGGTCTCGGTAATGTATTTGAGCAAAAACGCTTAGAAGTAACCGACCGCTTCGCCAATATGATCCGTTTTTACCTTGAAGAAGCTATCGCAGTGGGCGATATTGCACCAGTTGATGTTGATGTTATCGCTCATGCATGGATGGGGGCTATTTATAACGTCATTATTCAGTGGGTATATACAGGTGAACCTGAACAAGAGCGTATTATGAAAGCTATGTTGCCTATGTTATTGCGTAGTGTTGGATACAATTTAGTTGAAGATGAATAAAGTATATCAAGAGGCACTTTTGCTAAATACAAGTATCACAGAACGGCTCATTAGTGATAGTTTACCTTGCCCTGATGTTTCTTTGCTTGATTTTTTAATGCATTCACAAGGGCAACCACGTTTTTATTGGGAAAACAGTCAAGATCAAATTGCATTTGCTGGCAGTGGCAAAGCTGTTGAATTTATTGAATGGGGCAATAATTATTACGCCAAGCTCAAACCACAAATTCAACATTTGTTTTCAGGTGCAATTCTCCTAAATTCACAAGAACCGCTTGCAGCGCCACGTTTATTCGGAGGATTTGCTTTTCATCCAGAATTCGTTCCAGATAACACGTGGGCCAGCTTTGCACCTGCGCATTTTGTATTACCCCATTATCAGTTATTAAGTATTTCGGGCGAGACTTGGCTCACGATCAACGCAAACATACCATATGAAGAAAATGTTGACGAAATTCGGGATGAGTTGCGTCGTGCCCTTAAAGCAAGAATAGAAGTACTTCAACGCTATGCACAACAAAAACGCAAAACGCAACTGCCTAAGTTACAATCTATCAATTATCCCCTGCCCTATGAAATATGGGAACAAACGATTCAAGACGCAACAGAGCAAATGCGAAAAGGCGTTCTACAAAAAATCGTTCTTGCACGTGTTGCTGAAGCACAGTTTGACGAATCGATTGATGTCGTCGCCCCGCTTAGTTATTTAGCCAATACATACCCCAACACGTATCGCTTTTTATTTGAGTCACGCCCGTTCCATGCGTTCTATGGTGCCACCCCTGAACTACTTGTTTCAGTTTCAGGAACTACTATTAAAACAATGGCACTTGCTGGAAGTATACGACGCGGAAACACAGCTGAAGAAGATAACACCTATGCAAATACACTACTAAACAGCACCAAAGATCGCTATGAGCATCAAGTAGTGGTTGATCAAATTCAACATAA
>RFGP01000171.1 GCA_003697365.1 Chloroflexota bacterium
GATCAGGATGGTTTGTACGATCAAGACCCGCGCAAAAATCCCGAAGCGCATCTCATTCGGCATGTGCATAAAATCACTGAGCGTATTTGGGCATTGGCAAGTGATTCAACTTCTGGTCAAGGTACAGGTGGCATGATCACCAAAATTCAAGCTGCTCAACTTGCAACGCGAAGTGGAACCCGTACAATTATCGCACGTGGGACAACACCAAACGTACTGATCCGATTGCTTGATGGCGAAAGCATAGGAACAACATTTGAACCAACAATTACTCATCTTGAAAGCCGTAAACGCTGGTTACTAGCTGAAAAGCCACACGGCACTCTGATAGTTGATCAAGGTGCAGCACACAAATTGCAAAACGAAGGTGCTAGCTTGTTACCTATTGGTATTCTACATATTCGTGGCGATTTTGAGCGGGGCGACATTGTGCTTGTTACAGATGAAGAGCAACATCCAATAGCACAAGGGCTCGCAAATTATGGCGCTTCCGAATTAACATTAATTAAAAGACGACATTCACGAGATATTCTCGATATATTGGAATACACTTATGGTGACGAGGCTATTCATCGTGATCATATGGTCATTTTTGAAAAACAAAAGGAGTAAATATTTATGCCTATTGACATGATAGAACTAGGCAAAGCTGCTAAAGCAGCTAGCCTACAATTACGTCAATTAGATACTGAAACAAAAAATAATGCCTTATTAGCTATTGCAGAATCTCTAGAAAAAAATAGAGAATCGATTTTAGAAGCAAATCAACTTGATATACAAGCTGCACGAGAAAATGGTCTAAGTGAAGCCTTAATAGATCGCTTAAATCTACAGAAACGATTGAACGGCGTAATCACAGATGTGCGACATGTTGCAACTCTACCCGATCCCATAGGAGTTGAATTTGAGCAGCGCACACTTCCTAATGGCTTAAAAATCAAAAAGCGTCGTGTTCCTATCGGCGTATTAGGTGTAATTTATGAATCTCGTCCAAATGTTACTGTTGATGTTGCTGCGCTTGCGTTCAAGACGGGGAATGCTGTCATCCTACGTGGGGGCTCAGAAACGCTCAATAGCAATATAGCACTTATCGATGCAATTCATCAGGGTTTACGACAAATAGGAGTTTCTACCCAATCAATACAATTGATACGAGACACTGATCGTCGTTACGTGAAAGAACTGCTCAGGCTTAGTGATTATGTCGATTTAATTATTCCACGTGGTGGCAATAGCCTACATCAATTTTGTCGACAAGAAAGCACAATTCCAGTAATTACGGGCGGCATCGGCATCTGTCATCTCTATGTTGATGAAACCGCTGATCTTCAAGCTGCTATTCCTGTTATCCATAATGCAAAGGTACAACGTCCCTCAGTTTGTAATGCCCTTGACACGCTATTGGTTAATCGCGCTATTGCAGAGGCATTTATTCCACAAGTAGTTGCTCGTCTTGCAGAAGATGGTGTTCAATTTCGTGTTGATGAGGATGCAGCAGCCATACTCAATGGTCATGAATGCGTCCAACTTGCCCAAGAGGGAGATTGGGATACAGAATGGCTGTCACTGATACTAGGAATTCGGATTGTTGATAACTTAGACGAAGCCATTGAACATATTCAAGCACACAGCACCAACCACTCAGACGGCATATTAACAACAAACCCTGATGCTATGATGCGCTTTTTAAATGAAATTGATTCTGCCGCTGTTTACATTAATGCATCTACCCGTTTCACAGATGGTGGTCAGTTAGGGCTAGGGGCTGAAATTGCTGTTAGCACACAAAAAGTCCATGCTCGTGGCCCTATGGGACTTGTAGAATTAACTTCATACAAGTGGATCATTATTGGTGACAACCATATTCGAGAATAGGATACATTAATGGGATATGTTTTTATTCGCTATGTGAAGCAAGACAAAGCAATTGCTGAACAGATTTCTGAGCAATTACGACTTGCTGGGGTAGAAGTTTGGCGCGGTGCACAAGCTATTCAGGCGGGTGAGGATTGGGGCGATGCTATACAACGAGCAATCAGCCAAGCTGATGCCATGATTTTAATCGTCAGTCGCCATTCTGTTCAATCCTCGCTTATTCAAAATGAAGTCAAAATTGCTATTGAACATCAAATTGTTGTATTGCCTGTCACGATAGACTTTATTAAAACAATGCCTACCATTCTCTATGGTATGAATTGGATCGACTATCGAAAAAATCAAGAAAAAGGCATTTCGGTACTTTTAGAACATATCCCACCTAGTGCTCGTTCGACCCATCCTGTAGAAGCAAAAGCAGAACAATCACGAGGATATGTTTTCATCAGTTATGCCCAAGAAGACACCGACTTTGTACTTCTGCTACGTGAGTTTCTACGGGAGCGTGGTTACAGTTATTGGGACTACCAAGATAGTGAGCGAGATTATCACAGTCAGCTTTTCTTAGAGTTAGAAGACGTTATTCGAGAAGCTGCCGCAACTCTAAGCGTTCTTTCTCCCGCATGGAAGCAATCAATGTGGACACCACGTGAATATCTATTTTCTGAACAAGTGCAAACTCCTGTATTCTTATTGCGAGCAAAAGATATGGAACCCACACTGCTGATAGCAGGGGTTCCATATATTGATTTTGTCGAAAATCAGCAACATGGTTTTCAAAAACTAGAAGCAGAGCTTCAACGTAAAGGTCTACTTTAGAAGCCCATAGTCGAATTACCGCCATCAATAACTAGAACATCGCCATTATGATAGCTAGATTGCGATGATGCGAGATAGACAGCAGCGCCTGCAATTTCCTCAGGTTCTCCGACACGTCCTGCAGGGGTGCGGTCTGTATATGCTTTAGAAAGCTGTGGGTTTGACCATAGTGCTTCTGCAAAACGTGTTTTTATGATGCCGGGAGCAATGACATTCACTTGGATATTATACCCACCTAGTTCTTGCGCCAAAACTTTAGTCATCATAATAACCGCAGCTTTACTAACACTATAAATGCCCATCATTGGGCCGGGACGAATGCCCGCTATTGAGGCAATATTGATAATTTTTCCGCCCCCGTTTTCTTGCATAAATTCTGCAGCAAATTTACTAACCCAGAAATATCCCATCATATTTACATCAATAATCTTCTGCCAATGGCTTGGCTCTGATGTTAATATGGGGCCAAAATGTGGATTGGTTGCAGCATTATTCACTACAATATCCACTCGACCAAATGTTGCTAAGGTTTGATCAATTAAGGCTTTACATTGTTCCATGTACCCAGTATTAGTGACAAAAGCAGCGCACTTTACGCCCACAGCTTCTATTTCTTTTGAGGTTTGGTCTAGGGCCTCTTGCTTACGGCTTGCAATAACAACATTTGCACCTTCTTGCGCAAAAGCCATAGCAATCGCGTGACCAATGCCTCTTGATGCACCTGTAATAACAGCAACTTTTTCAGCTAGTAACATATCGCTTCTCTTTTCTTCGCCAAACTATTATTATAACTTCCAAATAATAGCTAAAATCGTCTTAACTAAGCAAGAAATAAAGGAATAAGGATTTTATGGCTGGCAAATATTTTGAAGAACTTGAAGTAGGGCAAAAACTACGCCATAGTTTAGGACGCACAATTACAGAGATGGATAACGTCTTGTTTTCCACATTAACCATGAATCCTCAGCCACTACATCTGAATGAAGATTTCGCTGCAAAGACACAATTTGGGCAACGCATCGTAAATGGCATTTTCACGATGGGGGTAGTTGTTGGCCTAACTGTGGGTGAGCTCACTGACGGAACAATTGTTGCTAATCTAGGTTATGAACGTGTTAGCCATCCAAAACCAGTTTTTCATGGTGATACCATTTACGTTGAAACAGAAGTACTTGAAAAACGTGAGTCTCGCTCAAAGCCAGATCGAGGTATAGTCCGTCTCAAACATGTTGGCTTGAATCAGCATGGTGATGTTGTTTGTGAGATAGAACGCTCAGTTTTATTTTTGAAGCGTCCACAAAATTAGGAGTACATAGTCTAATGCCAGTTTTACGTGATGAACGACTACGACGTGCGTTATTATTCATGCCCGGCGATAGCATGAAAAAAATTCGTAAAGGCGCTACGCTTGGCGTTGACAGTATTATCATGGATTTAGAAGATGGTGTGGCCCTTAATCAAAAAGAAGCTGCACGGCTAACCGTCTATGAAGCACTTACAGACGCTGATTTGGATTTCGGTCAAACCGAACGCCTTGTGCGCATTAATCCCTCTGGCAAGTGGCAGACCGAAGATATTGATATTACTGTAAAAGGGAAACCAGATGGATATGTAATCCCTAAAGTTGAATCTGCACATGATATTCAGTTTGTAGCCAATACTCTCACAGAATATGAGCGCCAACTAGGTTATAGAATTGGGAACATTAAGCTATTGGCTATTATTGAGTCCGCATTAGGTATCGTAAATCTTAAAGAAATTGCACAAGCCGACCCACGCCTCATAGCCCTCATGTTTGGTGCTGAAGATTATACCAGTGACATTGGAGCCATTCGCACTCCTCAAAGTGAAGAAGTACTTTATGCACGCAGCGCGGTCGTTGCTCATGCTGCTGCTTATGGTTTACAAGCAATAGACACTCCTTACGTGGACTTAAAAAATATGGATGGACTTATTGAAGATACACAAAAAGCTATGCAACTCGGCTATAGTGGTAAACTGGCCATCCATCCAAATCAAATAGACCCCATTATCAAGGTGTTTATGCCGTCAGAAGAAGAGATAAAAGCTGCACAACAACTGATTGAAGCACATAACCATTTCCAACAAAGTGGTGCGGGGGTTTTTAGCTATAATGGGAAAATGGTTGATATGCCCATGATACGAGCAGCAGAACGTGTTCTAAAGCGCGCTGGTTTACCAATACCAAGTTAATTTTCTGCCTTAGGTTTAATTTGTGCGAGTAGTTGGCCACGATCTACAGTGGCCCCTTGTGTAACTGTTAGCATACTTACCACGCCATCCATTGGTGCCACAACACGAATTTCCATTTTCATGGCTTCTAAGACCATTAATGTTTGCCCATGTGTAACAGATTCGCCTTCAGCTACCAGTAACTCAATTACCTGACCCGGCATTTGTGCCGTCAATTCACCACTGCCATGAGCCGATGTTTGTTTTCGCCTAGATTCTGATGAGACCGTTGGTTGTAATGTATAGTGTTGAGTAACACGCCCTTTCAAAGCTACAAAATGCTGTTGTCCTTCGTTTGCATAATAGCATTGAACAGGCTTTCCATTTGTGCGAGATAGGATAAAGCCACCATTACTCTGCTGTATTGACACCGTAAATTCTTCATCGCCAACAACAGCTTTATATGTACCATCAGACTGTGGTTCAAGGCGTAAAGTATAGCTTTGATCGTTATACTCGTAGCTAAATTCCATGCACTAACTCCTAAATGCGAAAACTATCCGACTTAGCCCAAGCACTATAAATATCAGCATCTGGATCGCCACCATTATGCTGTACAACGGTACGACTAAGTAAATCACCTATCGCTACAGCAATTAAGGCTTCTGTAGGTAGCTCTTGCACTGGCGGCTGCCAATCCGACATAAATTCGTCTACAAATCGAGTGGTGGCTTCACCCAACTCA
>RFGP01000172.1 GCA_003697365.1 Chloroflexota bacterium
AACCAATACCAACAATTTGTTCAGGATCATATTCTGTAAGAAGGGCGCGAATTGAGGTAACTATCCCATCCCACCAATCTTGTGGATTTTGCTCACTCCATAAAGGGTAAGGGTGGCTAATAGGTTGAGGGGTTGAATGCTGTGCCACTACACGCCCTTCAGAATCTACTAACAGGGCTTTTGCGCTCGTTGTGCTTATATCAAGCCCCAAAACATACTTCATTTAGCGTACTCCCAACAAAAGTTCAACCGTTAATTGATCAAGACGCTCATAGGGGAGCTTGCGCTGGCTCAAAGCCACCCGATCAAAAGAAACCGCTTTCAAGCGTTCAGCTGCTTCAGCACTATAACCTGCCGATAAATAGTCGTAAGTGCTATCATGGGCATTAATTTCAGCAAGCAATGCTTGGATTTCGGAATCTTGGTTAAAGCGTTGCGCTTTTTCTTTTAAGATGAGATACGTACGCATACAGCCACGTGCAAAGGCTTTTACATCATCATAATCAGCACTACGATAAGCATGAGCATCAAAATGGCGACTACCTGAATATCCAACATCCTCCAAAAACTTGACAAGGTAAAAGGCTTGCTTGATCATTTCTGCCCCAAAGCGAAAATCTTGATCATAGCGCCCAAATTTTTGATCATTTAAATCTATATGGAATAACTTTCCTGCATCCCATGCTTGGGCTACGGCGTGCATAAAGTTCAACCCTGCCATATGCTCATGAGCAACTTCAGGATTTACTCCCACCATTTCCGGATGCTCTAGTGTCTCAATAAAAGCCAACATTGATCCTACAGTTGGTAAATAAATATCTGAACGGGGTTCATTTGGCTTAGGTTCAAGGGCAAATTTCAAGTTATATCCATTATCTTTGACATATTCGCAAAGAAAATTTAAAGCCTCACGAAAACGCTTAGCAGCATCTAATGGGTTTTTCGACGAATCAGTCTCAGTTCCTTCGCGTCCTCCCCAAAAAACATAAACCGTCGCTCCCAGCTCTACTCCTAAATCAATAGCATTCATGGTCTTTTGTAAAGCGTAGGCTCGCACGTTGGGATCATTAGAGGTAAAGGCACCATCCTTAAATACTGGGTCACGAAACAGATCAGTGGTCGCCATTGGAACAACGAGTCCTGTATCTTCAAGCGCTTGCTTAAATTCTCGCACAATACGATCACGTTCTACAGCAGTTGCATCAATAGGCACAAGATCATTATCATGGAAATTCACACCATAAGCGCCAACTTCTGCTAGTAGCTGTACAATTTCTACAGGAGACAAGGCTGTCCGTGTAGCACGCCCAAAAGGATCAGCTCCAACATTCCCCACAGTCCATAGACCAAATGTAAACTTATGTTCAGGTTTTGGATCGTACATGGAAAAACTCCTTAAGTTGAAAAGAAATTTATTTCATCAATAAATACGAAAGTTGCCACTAAGATGAAGCAATGCCAGCATATAAAGTAAGCCGTTATAATAACGCCATTGTCCAGTTGGTAATGGTGTATTCCAAAACTCCTCAATAAACGACCAAGCAACAGGATCAGTGCTAGCAAGCGCGGCAGTTGCATTCATCGCAACTAGTCCCTCAGAATGCCATGGGGTCAAGGCTTCACTGCCATCTATTGGAAACTTATCCGCATATTCACCTATACCTTGCTCTGCAAAAAAGCGTAATAAACGATTACTCTGTTCTACTTGCCACTCATCGGCAGCAAACCACGCATAATCAACAGCAACATGCATTCCAACACGCCAAGCATCCGCATAGAAGTATTCGCCGTAGTCTCCGCTAGGACGTGGCTCTCCCGTAAACTCAGAATAGTTTGGCATTAGGCCAGTTTCAGGATGTGCGGCTAAGTGCCAAAATTCTCGACTTGCTTGGGCAGCTTTTACCCAAAACTCGTTGTCTTTTTCTGCCCAGCGCGCCCACAGCTCATAAAAATAAGGCGTATGGTATGAAGGATCAGTAAATGTGCTCATCGCACCTCGACTGGGCACAAAGACGACTAAATAGTTTTCTGCATTAAACATATTCTTACTGGGAGGTGGATTCTCTTCCTCAGTATGAAGCATCGTATGCAAAATTGCATTGGCCTCAGCTTCATAGTTATAAATACCCTCACCATTACCCCAACGATGAGCGGCAAAGAATAAAGCCGTTACAAACCAAATCTCGCCATCAGAAGCAGGATTTGTATCGATTTGTTCGCCATTCGGCAAGCAATGCCATGCAAAATATCCTTTGTACGGCGCACTATCGCGATACATATAGGTTTTAGCCCACGTCCAAAGACGATCAAACTCTTCTTTTTTATCAAGTTGAACGGCGATCATCATGCCATATGACATACCTTCACTACGGACATCACCGTTCCCTGTATCGAGTATGTAGGCCATATCATCCCCAACGGGATAGTAAACGCGCTCATTATCATCATTGCCATAGAAAAGCTGTTGCCAGACAGCCTCAATGCGAGCATCTATTTCTTCTTGAGAAAGCCCCCACTCTGCTAACATGTTGCGATATTCTCCCGTGAAAAACGCGCCTTCTTCAGGTAAGTTTGGTGGCCCTTGTGCAAAACTCGTTACTAAAGTTGTCATAAGCATAGAGAAAACAATGAAAAGTATTATGTAGCGTTTCATCATAGCACCTCAACAGGGGTAACAAATACAGGTTCTACTTCAGTGGTTGTTCCCACTATTTCAAAAGAACCTTGCAAGCGAATATCAGTTGATGAACTACCAATCATCACAGCAATTTCTCCGGGCTCAACAACATAGCACATTTTTCGGTCATAAAATCCAAGATGTGCTACAGACAATTTAAAGTTCAGGGTTTTTGATTCATTAGGTTCTAGCGTGATGCGCTTGAATCCCTTTAACATTTTGACAGGTCGTGTGACACTGGCGAATGTATCGTTCAAATATAGCTGCACGACTTCATCTCCAGCCAAATTGCCAGTATTAGTAACCTTGCAAGAAATCTGAACGATCCCTTGTGCATCAACTTTTGGAGGCGAAATAACAAGATCGCTGTAGGCAAAAGTGGTGTAACTTAGTCCATGTCCAAAGGGGTAGAGCGGCGAAGTTGGCAAATCAATATAATCACCCTGCCAATGCGTTCTTCCGCCAGATGGCTTGTGGTTATAATAAACAGGAACCTGTCCTACATGACGAGGAATAGAAATTGGTAATTTCCCACCCGGGTTCACCTTGCCAAACAAGACTCCTGCGACAGCATGACCCCCTTCTTGTGCAGGAAGCCAAGCCTCAACAATTGCCGAAACATGGTCATGAATCCATGAAATAGAGAGTGGGCGGCCATTGATGAGCACTACAATAGTTGGCGTGCCACTAGAATAAACTGCTTCCACTAATTGTTGCTGCACACCGGGTAATCCTAAGGTAGCTCGATCTATAGACTCTCCACTTGTGCAATCTTTACTTAAACCAGATTTATCACCAACAACAACAATTGCAACATCAGCGGCTTTCGCAACTTTTATGGCTTGTTCAAATCTTGAAGTATCTTCACCAGTAATATCACAACCTTGTTCATATAAAACTTCAGTGTGTGCTGATACAATTTGCTTGATGCCTTCTAAAACTGTAGTAGAGGGCGGGAAGTGTTGCTCAAGGTCCAAATTGCGATTTGTAAACGAAGGAACAGGCGCTTCTGTAGCAGTATTCGGAGCTAGGACAATATCAGCATAATGCGACGGATAGTGATAGTCACCTTGTAAAAAGCGAATACTGTTTGCGGAAGGGCCGATAATGGCAATTGTTTTCAGATCAGGGGAGAGTGGCAAAATCCCATCATTTTTCAGTAAGACTATTGATTTTTCTGCTACTTGACGTGATAAGCGAACAGCTTCTTGATCATTAAAGATAGTGATAGTTTGTTGTTCATCCACATAAGGGGTTTCAAATAATCCCAGTTCAAACTTCATTTTCAGCAATCGCTGCACAGCAGCATCAATAAGTTTGACATCAATAACACCTTGTTCAATGGCTTGATATAAAGGTTCACCATAAACATCATGTGCTGGTAACTCAACATCAATACCTGCTTCAAGTCCATACTTTGCTGCTTCAGCTTTTGTTCGAGCTATACGATGATATTGTACAAACATATCTAGCGTGAAATAGTCAGAAACTACTACACCATCAAAACCAAGCTCTTCACGAAGGAGATTTACCATCAATTCTTTTGAGCTACCTGAAGGTATACCATCAAGTTCTTGATAAGCATTCATGATAGAAGCTACACGGCCTTCTTTGATGGCAGCCATAAATGGAAATAAAAATATTTCTCGTAATTCTCGTTCAGGAATATGAGCAGGAGCCCAATTCATTCCCCCTTCTGACCAACCATAACCTAAGAAATGCTTACCAGTGGCGACTATCCCACTATTTAAGTTCTTTCCTTGAATACCCTTGATGTATGCCACACCTATGCTCGCAATAAGATATGGGTCTTCTCCAAAAGTTTCTTCTACGCGCCCCCAGCGCGGATCACGCGCAACATCTAAGACAGGTGCTAGGGTATGGTGTGCACCGACTGAACGCATTTGCTGTCGAATCACATTGGTCACTGATGTAATAAGCTCAGGTTCCCATGTTGCTGCCATACCGATTGCCTGCGGAAAAGATGTTGCTCCATTTGCAAGATAGCCAGCGCAACTTTCTTCATGTACTATTGCCGGAATGCCAAGCCGAGTTTGTTCAGCGAGATAACGTTGTATACGATTGGCTAGAGCAGCAGATTTTTGGGGCGGTAACATAGATGCCCCACCCACTCTCGTAATATGACCGATACCATGAGCTAACTTTGTACTGGCTTTTGCTTCAGAAAACTCAAAATTCTCATCAAGTAAATCTGTAACCCAAACCCCACCCAGTTGTGCTATCTTCTCATCTAAAGTCATTTGCTCTAGAAGGCTATTTACACGTTCATCAACTGACAATGTTTCATTCCGATAAACACGAGATATAGAGCTCATTAAATTATCCTTTAAGTTCTCCGCCTGTTAAGCCCGTTACAATGTAACGTTCAGTAACCATATAAAATAAAATTGCAGGAATCATTAAAATAGTGACGTACGCCATAATGCCCGACCAATTCGTTGTGCCATATTGGCCTTGAAATTGCATTAAACCAAGCGGTAGCGTCCACTTTGACTCATCAGTTAAAATCAACAGAGCTAGGAAATAATCATTCCACGCAGCAATGGCTTGTAAAACAGCAATTGCTGTTACAGCGGGGCGTGCCATAGGTAATAAAATCCTATAAAAAAAGCCAAAAACGGTGCACCCATCGATATATGCTGCTTCCTCAAGCTCATAAGGAATAGCTCTAAAGAATCCTCGTAAGATCAAGGTACTGCCCGGAATAGAAAACGCCACAAGGGGTAAGATCACACCCCAATAAGAATTCAATAAGCCAAGTTTGCGTATTTGTATAAAGATCGGAAGAATTGCAATAACAAAGGGGAACAACAAGCCAAGTGTAACAACATTAAACAGAAGGCCGCGCCCACGAAATTCAACGCGCGCAAATATATAGCCCAATAAACTAGATACCAACACCGTCAATACAGTAGCACCTATTGTGATATACAGGCTGTTTTTGAACATCAACCAAAAATTTGAGTCTTCTAAAATCTCAGTGAAGTTATGCCACTGTATACCACGACGTGGAATATCGAAGGGGCGTGCTTGAAATTCAGATGAAGTGCGAATCGCCCCCAGAAAAGCAAGCAACACAGGAGCAAGCATAATAAAAGTTACAATAAACAAGAAACCATAGCGAAAGCCATTCAGGACATAGCGTCCATACGCTGTTTCTTCCCTAATATTAGGTGGTAAAGAAGACACGGTCGTTGTCATAATTCACTCCTATTGTGCTTGCAAACTACGATAATCTTGGCGAAGAACCATCCATTGGTAACCTATCGAGAAAACCAATGACATGCAGAAAATAACTACGGCAATAGCACTGCCAAAGCCAAGTCTTAAGCCATCAATACCATATTTGTATAAAAAGGTACCCAACACTTCTGTATGGCCAACAGGGCCACCCTCTGTCATAATCCAAATGATCACGAACTGTTGTAATGAACCTAATATAGAAAGATAAATAGTTAGGCGAATAGTTGGGCCAACAAGAGGTAAGGTAATCTTGCGAAGCACATTGAATTCGTTAGCACCATCAAGGCGTGCAGCATCTTCTAAATCTTTAGGCACATTTTGCAGAGCAGCCATATAAAGTATCATATAAAATCCAAAGTACTTCCATGTCAGCACTGCAAAAATTGCATATAAAGCAATACTAGGATTTTCAACACTCCCCAACCATATAATTTTTTGATAGTCAGGAATGATACTTTCTAAGATGGTATTAACTAGCCCAGAAGGATGAAGAGAATATATCCATAAGATCGCAGTAATAGGGTCAGAAAACACATAAGGAACAAAATAAATAGTGCGAAATAATTTTTTACCTCTAAAGTTGCCACGTCCTACTAATAAGGCTAGCAACATTGCAAAAGGTAACTGAATCGTAAGCGATAGCGCCATCAAAATAAAAGTGTGCTTAGTTGCCTCTCGAAAAAGTCTTGCATGACGATATTGAGTCGTGTCATAAAGTCTTTCGTAGTTTTCCCACCCTACATATCGCTCTAAGGGGCCTAAGCCATTCCAGCGATATTGGCTATATTCAAAGGACTGTATTACAGGAATATAGAGAATAGTAAACATGATAATAAAGCCGGGAGCCAGAAAAAGAATGATTGTTAGTATCTTGACCCAATCTATTGATCTCGGTTCAAAATACGGCTCTGAGGCTAACACTTTAGGACGCGGTAGTATACGAGCCATTATGCATATTCCTACTCTTTTATTTCATGATATAGTTAGGCTCTTCTATATTGAAAAAGGCCTTATTTTCTACGGTTAAAAATGCGATAATGAATAACAGTGGTTCAGTGATGGGGTAGAAGTTGAATTGTCGGCAAACAACTTCCAGCTTCTACACCCATCGCGCATTACTTAAAATCTAGTCGAGTTCAAACGAAGCCTCATCTTCAATTATTTGAGCAGCCTCTTCTGGTGAATATTGTTCAGCAAAAAGACCTTCAACAGCATCTAAAACAGCTTGTCCAACAGCTGGTGGGAGAAATTGATCGTAATACATCTGAGCATAAGTTGCTTCATTACGAATCTGAAGAACTTGGCGCAAAAGCTCATCTTCAATGGCATCTTCAGCTTCAGCGATAACTGGTATTACCCATATCTTTGCAGCTTCACGTTGCACTTCAGCACTAGTGATATAGCGGAGGAAATCAACTGTTTCATCAGGAGCATTCTTGCCAATTACAAAACCGTCTCCACCGCCTAAAAGACCATCATGTGCACCATCCCATGTGGGGAATGCGAAAATACCAACCTTACCTTCAATAGCAGCACCACCGCTTTCGCTATTTTCAGCATGAGCACCGGGGGCCCAGTGTCCCATTAATTCCATTGCTGCCAACCCATCACCGAAAGCAGCAGCTTCATCACCATAACCTAAACCTAAGAAACCTTCTTGGAAAGGCTCTAGCTCAATCAATTCAACTAACCGCTCACCTGCACAAACAAAGGCCTCATCATCAAAAGAACCTTCGCGTGTATAAGCAGCGAGGAAGGCTTCTTCACCACCACAACGAATAGCAAGATATACCCACCAGAAATGTCCGGGCCACTTATCCCCCTCACCTAATGCAATGGGGGTAATACCTGCATCTTTTAATGCTTGTACAACTTCTAAAAATTCTTCCCATGTAGCAGGTGGGTTTTCTGGATCAAGGCCAGCTTGTTCAAAGAGCTCTTTGTTATACCACATCACAACAGCTCCCCAGCTCCATGGAACACCATAGTACTCGCCATCTTGCCCAAACATTTCTACGGCAGATTGAGCTGAAAACGAGTCTCGCCATTCACCTTCAAGTTCATCTGAAATATCACGCAATAAGCCGGCATCAGCAAACTGCCAAAGTGGCCCACCACCCCAACTTTGGAATAAGTCCGGTGGATCGCCCGCTTGCATATTCGTAACAATACGTTGCTTAAAGGCCTCATTCTCCAAAACCGTGATGTCAATCGTCACATTAGGATGCATAGCCATATAGTCATTGGCAACTTTTTCCCAAAAAGCTGCTTGATCAGGGTTTGTTTGAATATGCCACCAGCGAATCGTTACTTGATCTTGTGCCTCAACAGATGCCGATTGATCGCCAGTAAGAGGCACTACGAGAATTGAAAGCAAAATAACTAAAACTAGTAAATGACGTTTCATGTTTAGGGATTCCTCCTAAATCTATATTAAAAACGAAAGTATTTGTGAACGTTTTGAATATCGCCTATACAGTTCTCCTTTCAACTTAAACTTGTATTCAGCGGTCGACAAGAATCGCGTATGACCAGCTCAGTTGTGAGCAAAGTACCTTGATGTGGTACCTTACTGGGGTCTTGAATTTGTTGGAGTAGCATACGCGTTGCTATACGTCCCATTTCCTCAAGCGGTTGATGAACCGTTGTGAGACGAGGACGGAATAGCTCTGTTTGAGGAATGTTGTCAAAACCAATAACGGAAATATCTTGAGGCACATGTAGCCCAGCATCAATGATGGCATTAATAGCTCCAAAGGCCATAAGGTCGCTTGATGCAAAAATTGCTGTAGGACAATTTTCAAGCTCAAGAAGAGCCTGTGCTGCTATATACCCGCTTTTAGGTAAGAAGTCTCCGTTCCGAATAAGCGATTGGTCAACTTCAATACCATAATCTTGAAGTGCAGCACGATAGCCATGAAGGCGATCCAATCCGCTACGAATGTCTAAATTACCTGTAATGAAACCTATACGCCGATGACCTGAGTTAATAAGATACTCAGTTGCTTCATAAGCTCCTCGAAAATTCGTAGCAGAAATTGAGATGCTGTTTTCAGATATTCCCTGATGATCAACAAAAACATAGGGGAAATTTTTATCTCTTAACGCAGCAAGATAGGCTTCCGGATGACGCGGTACAATAACAATTAGCCCTTCAGCCAAATCATTAACAATGCGATTAACGTACTTTTCTTCATCTTGTTCGGCACGATGGGTTGTATAAAGCAGTAATCTATAATCAGTGCCTACAATTTCCTCATCTATACCATTGATGATAGAACTTACATAACCATTGTCTAAGCGCGGAGTCAACACACCAATAATCTGAGTTTGAGCACCTGCTAAACTTCTTGCTTGCTGATTTGGGATATACCCTAGCCGTTCAGCTGCTTCAATAACTCTTTGTCTTGTTGCAAGCGCCACTTTGCTACCATCGTTAAACACACGCGAGACAGTACTATATGAAGTATCTGCTTCGCGCGCCACATCAAAAATAGTGACTTTTTTATTACTCCGCTTTGACATCCACAAAACCTTAAACTCTCAAAAAATAAGTAGTGATAATTTGCAAGTTTTGCAAGTTTTTTGCAAGCGCTTTCATTATGAAAATACAATATTCAATTCAATTTGTCAACAAATTCATATAAATATTCTGTCATCTATATATAAAAATTAACGAAAAACGGGGAAAACAAATAGTGCCCAAGAAAACTTGCAAAAGTCCCAGAAAAAAAAGATAGGCTTTGCGCCTATCTAAAACCTAGAATCTTAACCAAGATAACTAATTAGTTCTCATATTGTTCAATGCCATCAATAACAACTAGTGATTTTTGTCACCTTATTGTGCAAACTCAAGTATTCAGTTATTG
>RFGP01000173.1 GCA_003697365.1 Chloroflexota bacterium
CCAAGTATTCAAGGCGCTATATATCTCGTTTGGCTAGAAGGGCATCAACTGCATACAGCCATCATTGATGATCTATTGTACCCTCCGAAATCTCAAATCCAAGACATTGCCTTTTCAGACACACAATGGATAGACAGTTTATTACTGATAGGGACTACTAATAATCTTCCGGATATTTTATGGGACGTGAGAGATATTGAAGCACCCAATAAAAGCCATTGGTATAGTATGACATGGCAAGGTGAAAGCATAGCTTTACCGAACAATTTTTCCCCACTTTACGCAGGACATGTTCACTCACCATTTCCTCACTACAGGTTGCCAATACTCACTTTTGCTGATGGTGAACAAATAGGTTGGGTAGATTGGCGAGACAAGACACTTCATTACATTGAAGGGCCAATAGCAAATGTTGCAGTGCCACGATTATGGTTTGATCAGCAAGAAACTTTACAAGGTGCTGCGTGGACAACATATACAGATGGTCAAATTCGACATTTTGTTACTTATCCCACCCAACAAATTATAAAAAATCCAGCGCCTTCTATCCATCAATGGTTGAAGCAAGGATTAGGTCATGTCTACTATGGTCTAGGATGGTTACTTTTACCTTTCTTTTTTGGCGTAAGCGGTTATGTTATGCGCTCACAAATTTCTCAGCCATTTATTGTGTTTGCTACTTTTATGGCTTATATATGTTTAAAAATATTGTTTGTCCCTAATGGGCTTTACTCGCTTCCTCCTATAATGAATGTTGGAATCAATATAGGTGTTTTGGGTTTGTTAGCTTGTTGTCAAATATTGAGCTTGGGCTTAGCTAGTATTTGGGCATCTCCTAAACATTGGCTCTGGCCAATAATCATTATTTTTGCAGATGCTTTTTTCACGATAATTTTCTTTGGGGGCAATTTGAGTTAGTAAGTCGTAGGCAACGCGCATCACAGTTTCTGCTACACTAGCGAGTATTTGTACGCAAACATCAACCTATTACATATAAGAGGTCAGCCGTGTTAAAACGCCTATTTTGGATTGGACTTCTCTCAACCTTATTGTGGTATGGACAACCTACACCTACCCTAAAAACTCTTGCACAAAATAATACGCCAATCACTGCACGAGTCGCAATTCATAGCATCAACAATCTAGACCCAACTACTTTGTCGCGTTTTGATATTAACGGGCGTGATGTTGTAGAAAATCTATTTGTAGGTTTAACTAGACTCGATGCAAAACAGGGGCAAATTGTGCCCGCACTAGCCAATGATTGGGAAATAAGCTCCGATGGTCTTACGTGGACATTCAACCTACGCAACGATATTTATTGGATGCAATATCAAGATGGAGAAGTTAAACCTTTACGCCCTGTTATCGCTGATGATGTTGTCTTTGCCATTCAACGTGCCTGTGATCCGCGTCGTCCATCTCCTAAGACCACAAATATCTACATTGTAGAAGGCTGTCGTGATGTTGCCAACCTGCTAGACACATGGCGCATTGATGACGCACTTTTAAATGAACTCATCGGGGTAAAAGCATTAGACGAAACTACGCTTCAAATCCAACTTTCTCTTGCCACACCTGCAAGTTACTTTTTAACAATGACCACATTGCCCGAATTTCGTCCCTTGCCTCGTGAGTTGGTAATAGGGTCTGGATCGTGGCCTACCATTGCAACGTTGGCAACTAGTGGCGCTTGGCTTGTCGAAAGCTGGAATGAAAGCCAAATGGTATTGAGTCACAATCCAAACTGGCCATTACAAAGAGGAAACATTGAGCGCGTCGAAGTACTCTTTACTGTTAACTCTGATCAGGTTCCCTTGCGATTGAGCAGTGGCACGCTAGACATCGCTCGGATTCGTCATCAAGATACTAGTGCGCTTACACTTGCCCTAGATACAGTGATTGAAGAGCACGAGGGGGGAACATTATATCTGATCGGTTTTAGCTTTGAGTATCCTCCCTTTGATAATGCACTAGTACGCCAAGCACTAGCGCAAGCCGTCAATCGGCAAGGGCTCGTGGATTATTTGATACAGCAAGGGTTTGATCCATTTCAAGTCGCAACTCGTTTTACGCCTTCATCTGTGATTGCTGCACCAACAACAGAAGGCGCAACGTTCAACCCTAGCGTTGCACAGCAACTGCTAGCAACAGCGGGATATGCTCAGTGTCAAAAGTTTCCAAACTCACTTACCCTTGTTGTTCATAATGATGCGCTTGAGATCGCCATTGGTAGCTATGTCGTCGCCCAATGGAATCAAAATCTTGGATGTTCTTCAATTTTTCAAGTAGCCACAGCACCAAGACAAGCAATCATTGATTCGGCGCATGGAACAGTAGATCGTAGCGAAGATAGTAATACAGGACGCTTTGCGTTATGGTTGTTGAGCTGGACGGCTGACTATCCTGATGCGAATGCATGGACAAATGATGCCCTACACTGCCAATTTGGATTTTTTAGAACGGGGCGCATTTGTGATCAAGTTGATAGCTTATTGGATCAGGGAGCTAGCACTTTTAATTTAGCAGAACGAGCGACGCTTTACACTCAAGCTGAAGCAGGGTTATTTGGTGCTAATGGAACATTTCCTGTTATTCCCTTACTCCAACGTCAGAGCCTTATTGGACACCAGCGATGGCTTACAGGAGTTGCACCTTATGGCCCATTCCAATTTGATCAATGGACTATAAGCACCAATTGATATACTCTTCTACAATAACTGTAGAATTCATTCACTTTATGTCGACTTTGACAGAGTGGATGTCCCTTTCATTCGACTGATGAAAACGTGCTCAAGACTCTCACAAATGAATCTAGAAGTCTTGAGCGCGTTTTTGATAAATCTACTCATCATAAGCGTCTTCGATGATCTCCTCTGGGCGATCACCACTTTCATTTTCCTGTTCACGGGGAACATCTTCTTCGGGCTCATCAAATTGTGGTGGAGGTAAAATACCGCTTTCATCTATTTGTGTCGTGCGAATATCAGGGTGAATTCCTGTTACACGTTTACGAGATGGTCTTGGGGGATCATACATGTACAATTCATGATCAAAATCTGCCGATCTATCGGCATGATGTGATGATAGATCATGTTCACTCTGAACATTATGTTCAATGGAGCGTTTTGGATTCGACACATTGAACTCAGGCGATATATCCTGATAATCGTGAACCATGATAAAGTATCCTCAAAAAGCAAACTTGACTGAAAGCTATAATACTATTTTAACAGGTCTATTCGGATAGACGAGTTTTCTTATGGTTTGGTTCCGCATAAATTTGTTAGGGAATCTTTACAGGCCAGTTTGTTATTCTGGCCTGCGGCATTAATTTTCAGAAGGGCGTAGCCGACGTAGTTCCTCAAAAAGTTCTCGTTCTCGTTTACTAAGATTCGTCGGCAAAACAACGTTCACAATGACATACAAATCACCAAAATCATCAGGCTTTTTCAATTTGGGCATTCCCTTACCTTTAAGACGGATTTTTGCGCCATTTTGTGTTTCTGGTGGAATATTTAGCGTAACACTGCCATCCAAAGTTTGCACGCTTACCTTACCACCCAACAATGCCGTATAAAGCGGTACGTCTTGCGTTTTGATCAAGTCATCCCCATCACGTTTAAAGACAGGGTCTTCTTCAACTTCGATAACAAGATATAAATCTCCAGCTGGGGCATTTCCAAAGCCGGGCTCTCCCTCGTTCGCGATCCGAATACGAGAACCAGTCTTCACGCCACGCGGAATTTTGACATTTACAATACGACCATCTTTATTTAGGCGACGAGTTGTACCATGATAGGCTTCTGAAAGTGTCACGGTTAAGGGATAGTCAATATCACGCCCGCGCTGACTAAAACTGCCACTACGTGTTCGTGTTCTTCGCGTGGGGCCTGCTTCCCCCATACCAAAAAGCGTTTCAAAAAAATCAGAATACCCACCGCTGTCGCCAAACAAGTCTTCTATGTTAACGTGAAAACCACCCGCTCGCGTGCCACCTGCGCCCGGTTGTGCTTGTGCCCATGCTGTCCAATCAAAGCCACCGCTATTTTGTTGGGCTGTTTGCCATGCTGCCCCAAACTGATCGTATTTGGCACGTTTATCCGGGTCTTGTAAGACCTCATAGGCTTCATTGATTTCTTTAAATTTTTCAGCAGCAGCTTCATTTCCCGGATTGGCATCAGGGTGATATTGGCGCGCTAGCTTACGGTACGCTTTTTTAATTTCATCTTGGCTTGCATTCCTAGAAACACCTAGTATTTTGTAGTAGTCTTTATACTCCATAGTCCCGCATTCCTCTAAAACTATTTATCTTATAGAGCATAACACTACCACGTTAGAGTAACACTAGATCGGCTTGGCTTTTTGTACACGAGACATCACCAATAACACAACAGGGTTTGAACGAGATTGCAAATGATCCAATAGGTTTACTAAGACAAAGCCAACTATCATTAGCAAAATTACAATCAGAAAGTCTGATGAAGCAATATCAGGCAAAACATTTACTTCATCAGGAGTATCAAAATTCTCTTTCCATGGCCAAATCTTGTATAAAGAACCAATCATGAATCCGATCAATAATGCGATAACCACTTGGTGATGGTGTTTAAGCAAATAGCTTAAAAGACGGACGAAAAGCATCAACCCAAGTGCGCATCCAATAGCTACAGCAAAGAGATTAACGATTTCGACGTTTTTAACAGCATTCAATACATTATCATATTGCCCCATGATTAGAAGCATAAAAGAGCCTGAAATGCCGGGCAAAATCATAGCATTAACCGCGATCATTCCGCTGAAGAACAAGATAATAGGATTGCTTTCTGCATCTTCAGCAGGTGGGCGAGAAACAATAAGAAAAGCGATAACACTTCCTGCGATTAGCGCCATGATAACTTGCGGAGTCCACAGTTTAATTTGTGCTGTAATGGCAATAATAGAAGCGACAATAAGCCCAAAGAAAAAGCCATACAAATAATCTGGATGGTTCTCAAGCAAGTTCGTTAAGGCATGAGCTAATGTTAGGATAGCAAAAGCGATTCCTGCACCTAATGCTACCAAGAAGCGCCAAGGCACAAGCTCTAGCACTTCTTTGATGCGTAAGCGTAATGCAAGCTGAATCACCTCAAGATTAAAGGATTTGATAGCATTAATGAGGCTTTCGTATACGCCCAAAATAAAAGCCATTGTGCCTCCAGAAACGCCCGGCACAATATCAGCAGACCCCATCGCAAAGCCTGTAAAAAATAACCGTAAATACTCACGGATTGTTTTCGGATGATTTGGTTGTTCGATCATATATTCCCTACTAAATTCAATTAACTGTTCAGAAATTTTGAGAAATGCCAAGCAACTATGCCAGATTTGCGAGGAACATACAACGGAAAATCAGGAAATATCATCAAGCTGTACAAAGCCTTGTTGGCTTAAAATTTTGGCTTTTAGTTGTCCGCAACCAGCTTCAATATCGATGCCACGCCTCACCCGTACTGAGCTACTTATCCCATAGCGTGATAGCGTATCTATAAATGCTTGCACTCGTTCTGGATCAGATGGTTGCCCTGCAAAGCCTTCAGTTGGATTCAGGGGAATCACATTCACATGGCATAATAACCCTTGTAATAGCTGCCCCAATTCTTCAGCTTGGTGCACATGATCTGTTTGTTCATGAATGAGCGCCCACTCAAATGTAACACGCCGATTGGTCTTCTGGACATAATACGTGCACGCATCCATCAAATCTTGAAGCGGCCAACGTTTATTCACCGGCAAGAGTGCGCTTCGATCGGCATCATTAGCGGCATGAAGGCTAATGGCTAGTCCTACTTGCAAGCCTTCATCAGCAAAACGACGGATCGCAGGCACAAGCCCAACCGAACTCAAGGTAATATGGCGTTGTCCGATCCCCAGTCCATCTGTTGCGATGAATCGTTTAATCGCTTGCAAAGTTGCCTCATAGTTATGCAATGGTTCGCCCATGCCCATCAAAACGATATTACTTAGCCGCTCACCTTCAGCTTCCAATAAGCGCGCAAAATGTAATGCCTGCTCTACTATTTCTCCCGCCGTCAGATGCCTTGCAAACCCCATTTGCCCTGTGGCGCAAAATACACATCCCATCGCGCATCCTGCTTGAGTGCTAATACAGGCTGTACGCCGCCCATCATCATATACCATCAAGACGCTTTCAATATATTGGTCATCAGGCAAACGGTATAAGCGTTTAATCGTACCATCACGAGAATGTCGTTCTGTCACAAGTGTCAAGTTCCCTAGCATCATACGTTCGCTAAGTTGAGCTCGCATGTTTTTAGGGAGATTGGTCATTGCCTGAAAGTCAGAGACTTTTTGCTGATAGGCCCAAGTCCAAACTTGTTTGGCACGAAAACGCGGGAATCCCCATGCCGTAAGTAGCTTCTCTAATTGTTCATAGGTTAAATCATAGAAGTTGATAACTTTATCGCTCTCGTACACGGCGTTTTCTTCCTATCATAAAAGCAACCAGCGGAAGCATCAGTGTGCCTAATCCTGTATTGCAAAATTGGCTATTACCATTATTAGAATTTGTAGGGGGTGCAGCAGTTGGTGTGATTCGATCAAAAAATCCGGGCGGTAATGGTGTAATAGTGACCGTTGGCGTGAATGTTGGCAAGCCACGAGTCGGCAAAGGAGGATTTGTAGGTATAAACAACGGGCGCTGTGTAGGTGTTGCTGTTGGTGAAGGTGTCGTTGTTGGTGTGCGCGTTAAGGTGATAGTAGGGATTGGGGTTGATGTAGCAGTATTTTCTAAATATGGATGATATGCTGCAACTTCAGTCGCTCGTGAAGAATCTAGCCAAATGCGCCACGCACCATATAAACGTTGCGGTGTCATATCAAATTATTCACGTAAAACATCACTGAAAGACTTGTCTGGTGATATTTGCCCAGCAATGCGTTGCGGAGCATCAGCGCCATATAAATCAGCGAGATATAGCGTCAACAGAAAAGATTGAGCCCGCCATAATTGTTCTTGTTCTGTAGTGGGCAGTTGGCTAAGTTCCTGAAGGTCTAATAAATCTTCCAAGCGTGCCGCGCGTTGAACTTGGGCAAGCGCTTCTGGGTGTCCATTAGGTGCAAAATACATTGCTAAGCCATATTGAAACCAAAAGGGCACTTCTGCATCTGCCCAACGTGTACCATATTGCAACAACACGATCTGCTCTGCCAATTCATCTCGCACTTCTCGATAGCGTGTGTTATGTAATTTTACGATCTCAAATCCTGACCGAGCATAGAGCGCCGCCATTGCTTCCTCACTACATGGAAAGTTGCGCCGTTCAGAGACAACTAAACTTTCAACATTGCCATCTTCATCTTCAACGAGTTCACAGAAAGGCATAACTGGAGGCATATAAACAGCTAGTTTTAGAGGACGCACTTCCTCAAGCGAACGCGATAACAAATCAAATGTAGGCAGCAGTTCTTTTGCCATTCGTTCAATCGCAATATCAGGATCGGAAATATAGATTGTCAAACGCTCATCAGCAACAGCCCCTTGCCAAGGCCCATAACCTTGATGTTCAGGAATGATCGTTGTCAAGCTCTCATTTGTTGTACCATCAATAAGCGTCACAGATGCAATCAATTTTATGGGATCAAACATACGAAAAGCAGTTTTAGCTTGAACATCTAAAAAATATTCGTATTCAACGGCATCTTCATAACCAAACATAACATCATCAAAAGGATCAAGGCGGGCTGTATCAAGACGTTTCTCATTTTGCCAAACGCTCAACTCAATTGACTGAATTTGATCAGCCGGTGCTTCTACCCTCAGCCAAAACCGAATCCCTGACGGGAAGACAGGAATCACGGCAAAATTCCATATTTCACCATAAGCGTGTTCGTCTTCTTGGGCGCGGCTTCGCTCAGTAGTAGCAAACATACCTGTTGATAAAATCACTACGCTTAAAAAACTTAGGATGATAAGGTTATGCTTTTTCATATTCTCTACTTTACCATAATGTTGTGGCAGAAGGCGTACCTGCTTTAGCAAAGGCTGCAAAGGCTCTTTTAGCTTAGTATACCTGTATTGTAGATTCGCTTAAATAGTCGAGTAATGTTGTTGATGCTCATTATCAAATAAATAAAATGGCTGCTCATAGTACACTTGAGCAGCCTCAAATTGCTTAGCCTTTTGATGGCACAGCTTTTTTATTGCCCAAACGGCGTGACCGTTGGTGGTATGCGAATGGTTGGTGTTGGAATCAATGTGGGTGCTGTAGGTGAAGCGCCTAGCCAAACGCGCCATGCGCTCTCAATCTCTTGAATGGGCATCCCTAAAACTTCTTCAAGCACTTCATTACGTAAGCGATTACGTCCTACACCTTCAATAATCTGACGATGTGCGTCAAGACCATAATTCATGACTATCCACTTCCAGAAAGTATAGCCCACATCATAGCCAAAACGCCCACGCCCATCAGGCCCTCGACCAGTTGCACCGGGACCCGATCCGTCTAACAATGGGGGTAGTTGCCCAGCTGCGGCAACATCACGAACCCGTTGTTCATAATCATATTGCTGATAGAGCTCAAAAAACGTTGCGTTGCCTTCAATCCACCATGTGCCTGCGGGGAAGCCAGAGGGAGCAAATTCGTTTTGATAGAGATGACCAACTTCATGCAAAACCGTACCGTAGGTTAAGTCTTCGATACCGCCGCGTGAAACAACTTGAGCTATGCCGCCCCATTCTGAGCTTGTTTGACCAATCACATTTGGATTTTCAGTGCCACGTCGCCAACGATTCCAAGAATCGCGACTACCAAATAAAATAGCTCGTGGCTTATTGGAGAGTAAACTCCCCCATGCCTGACGATATGTTTCTCGCTGAGCGGCCATCGCATCAAGAGTCATTTGCCCAGTTTCTTCTGGCAACGTACCCTCTACAAAAACAATGATGTCTTCAGATTCATAACGCGACCATTCTTCATCAGTGATATAATACTCTTCCCCAGTGAACCACTCAGAAACATAGGTATTACCAGCCTCATCTGTAAAACGCCATTGGTAGTTTACCGCTACCCATGGGGGAATGGAGGCTTCGGCAATGCCGGGCCATGTAGCCACAAAACGTCCGCTTTCCTCATCAAATTCAGCTGCGCGGCGTGTGATATTACGCGGCGCATGTGACCATACTACTGTTGCAGATTCAATCGCGCCTGCTGAGCTACTCGCTTCTATTGTGAAGGTAAATCCATTGGGATAAAAACTCTCAAAAGTTCGCTCACCAAGCGTCCATTCCGCATCACCAGTAGCAACCGCTGGCTCACCATAAAAGACTGCGGGATCATTGCGATTAGGCCTATCTTCTGGCGATGAAGTTGGAGTTTCAGTTGCGCCCGATTGGGCTGTTGCTTCAAATCCAACAGAGACTAATAAAGTTATCATCAAAGTCAAGGACAGCAAAAAAGGCAAAAAAAGTTTCCGAACATTACCTTGCATAAATCGTACTCCTCAATAAAAAATCATGATTTGTGTATCATTATGAAATACGCAGTTGGAGAATGCAAATGTTCAAAAATGTATCTCTCAACATGACATTTATAGGATAGTTGTATAGTTTAAATGTAGAATGTTAGTTGCTTTTCAGGTTAAAATCTCGCACAATAAATGCATATCTAGATTAATGTAGACCATAGAGAAGAGCTTCCTTGATCGATGATCTTAATCCTCTCATAGCTGCTACAGTGAATACAAGCGACGCAACAAGTGGCTCATATAGTGCGTTATTATTCTATGTATTATTGGGCTTAGGTATTTCGTTTTTGTGTTCTGTATTAGAAGCAGTGTTGCTTTCCTCTTCTGCTTCATATGTCGAAATGCGCGCCAATGATGGCAGTAGAGTTGGGCGGCTTATGCAAAAACATAAGCGTGATGTTGAGCGTCCAATCTCAGCTATTTTAACGCTCAATACTGTTGCACATACGATTGGTGCTGCCGGTGCCGGTGCAGAAGCAGCGGCTTTATTTGGCAATCAATGGCTTGGGGTAATTTCGGCGATTTTAACACTACTAATTTTGGTCTTTTCAGAAATTATTCCTAAAACATTAGGTGCGGTATACTGGAAGCAACTTACGCCTATCGCAGCCTATATCATCCAGTTTCTCGTCATTGTGCTATATCCAATGGTATGGCTATTCCAGCGCTTAACAGCTTTAATTGCTCCTGAAGGACGTGAGATCACGGTTAGTCGTGATGAGTTAGAGCTTCTGGCAAAAGCTGGTGGAGAAGACGGCGCGCTTGATGAAGGGGAACTGCTCATCCTTGCAAATTTGTTAAGGCTCAATGAAATTACCGTACAAGATATTATGACTCCACGTACAGTCATGTTCATGTTAGAAGCCTCAACAACTGTAAGAGAGGTTCTCGAAAAGCATAAGATTTTGTCTTATTCCCGCATTCCGATATACACAGAATCGCCTGACGATATTGAATCGTTTGTACTACGTCTAGACATTCTCAGTGCGGCAGCAGAAGATCAATTAGATAAAACAATGGCTGATTTTGCACGCCCTTTGTCATCTGTTCCTGAAACCTTACCAGTTACCAAAGTTCTTGAAAAATTTATTCGAGAACGAGCGCACATTTTCCATGTCTTTGATGAATATGGCGGTACAGCAGGTATTGTGACATTAGAAGATGCCATTGAATCTTTGCTCGGCACAGAAATTACGGACGAATCCGACGCAGTTGTTGATTTACAGGCATTAGCACGCAAGCGCAGCCAACTTCATCGCAGTAATCTAATCTCGGGTGCGAACTTTACGGTAAATCCAAGAATAGATTCAGGATTGTGATTGCATAAAACGTTTGGCTAGACAATGTTTTTTTTTCAATTTATACTGTTTGCATAGCCGATTGTGAGTGATCTTGGGAGCGAAGTAGATGCCGTTAAAAGGTAATCTAGCGGTTTTCACCACCACACAACTTTTGAACTTGATTAATCTGTCAAAACGTACAGGGGTTTTGACCATCTTTGAAGGGGTCGAAACTGGTGATAAACTTACCTTAGGGGATGGTGAAACACAAATTGATAAACTTGCTCCGGGTCGCCCATTAGCCACATTAGCATTTCGTGAAGGCAAACTCATCTATGCCGAGATGGAAGGTAAGGATGGCCACTTGGCAAGCATATTGAATCGTGCGGGCAAACTCAATGAAGAGCAAGCTCGCCTTATTCGTGAGCGTGCCGAAGCACGTAACATTAATGATAAAGGGCTAGCATTAAGCCTTATCAACGCTAATTATGTTTCACGCAATGATATTATCCAAAGCATTCAAAAGCATACAGTCAGTATTGTTTTTGATCTGATGACATGGAAGCGTGAGCCTTTCTTATTTGATGAAAATGGCACCCCACCCAATAATCGCATTTTAGTGCCTATTGATTTAAAAAATGTTATCATTGAAGGCACGCGCGTAATGCATGAGCAAGAGGAATTAGAGAAAGAAATTCCAAACTTAGACTTAGCGCTAAAATTCACTGATGATCCAAATGCTATGCGGGGAGTCAAGTTAGGAAAAGCGGAATGGCGTGTCGTCAGTTTTATCAACCCAAATAATTCTATTCGGCAAATTGCTAAAGCCTGCAATATGACAGATACTGAAATCCGTCGTATTGTGTATTCATTATTGCAAGCTGGTTTAGTAAGTTTGGTTAAACCCGAAACACCCGGAAGAAGACACCAAACAGCCGCCCTAAACCCATCTAAACCAGATCGTGATGTGGTAAATCGGCTGATTACGAAACTAAGAAGTATCAAAGCACCAACAACGAGCTAATTGCATTTATCTTGAATTATGTTTATGGAAGAGTGAGAAAGCGGCCATGCAAACAGTCAAAATGGTTATCACGGGCCCATTTAGCTCCGGCAAGACCGAATTCATCAAATCCATTAGTGAAATTGATGTCGTCTCTACTGAGCGCGGTATTAGCTCCGGAACCCAAGAAGCTGAAGTGAAAGATGCAACCACAGTAGCGATGGATTTTGGTCGCATCACTGTGGACAACGATCTCGTGCTCTATTTATTTGGCACTCCCGGTCAACGTCGTTTTGACTTCATGTGGGAAATCTTGGCAGAAGGTATGTTAGGTTTTGTTGTGATGGTCGACAGCTCAAAACCTGAAACCTTTAAAGAAGCACGAAGTATCTTAGAAACATTCCGTGCTTATGCCCCCACCCCCTATGTTGTCGCAGCGAATAAACAAGACCATGAAGATGCGTGGAAACCCGAAGATTTGCGAATCGCACTTCGTATTGAAGACGAAGATGTGAAGTTGTTACCATGTATCGCTACTGACATAGACTACGTGCGCGAAGTTTTGCTAGAGCTTTTATACTCAATCCTTGAAGAGATGGATAACAACTAAGATGCTGACCGAGGGCGGCCACCACTCGGTCGGTCATCACCATCGAAGCAATAGATGTGTCAGAAAAAAACACATGCGCTATGATAGGTTATAGGCCTATCTTTAGGCATGTTGTTTTTATTTGTGTAGATATAAGGTTGGTAGAATTGTGCCATTATTAGTAACAGAAGCTCCAAACGCTGGCATCATTCATTATGAAACCCATGGCCGCGGCCGCCCTGTGCTTTTTTTACATGGTTGGTTAGGGTCATGGCAATTATGGCGCAGTACTATTGAAGAAATCGGAAAAGAATTCAAGACCTACTCTATCGATTTTTGGGGATTTGGTGATAGTCGCGCCGGTGGGGAAAACAATCGTAATTTAGACGTTTTTCGCGTTGATAGCTTTGTCGAAATGGTCAACCAGTTTATGGACAAGCTGGGTATCCCAAAAGCGGCAATTATTGGGCACAGCATGGGAGGGACTGTTTCGCTGAGTATGGCCATCAAATATCCTGAAAAAGTGGTCAAAACAGCTTGTGTTGGTTCTCCAATTGATGGCGCATCGTTAAATTTGCTCTTAAAATTATCGGGCATTCCAGCCTTTGCTTTTTTAGTATGGCGTTCGCCAGCATTATTAAGATTATTTTTACGAGCATATAGTTATTTTATGGCTTCAGATGGTCGTCGCATGGCCAAAATGATCACCAGTGATGTTTCTAAAACCTCAATGGAATCTTTTTTCCAAAGCATTGGTACCTTACGCAACACCAATCTCACCCCTGATCTAGGTAAAATTACGATGCCAACGCTGGGTATCTATGGTAAACGCGATATTATTGTTCGTCCACAACAACGCCACGTGCTTCAAGCGGGCGTTCCTCATGCAAAAATTATTTATTACGAGAATGCAGGGCACTTTCCGATGTTAGATGTTGAAAGTGATTTTATCGCAGCGATTCGAGCTTTTTTGAAAGAAAAATAGGGCACAAACTGCACCCTATTTTTACTCTTATCTACGTCAGCAGACGACGCTTTTGGCTTTTCTTTTTTCTTGTTTTCTTATGCCCATGTTGGCTCTCATTTTGACGTGAGTTGCCACGGCTAGGGCTACGCTTATCTGCTAACTGAACTTGAATTTGTTTGCCTTTGATCCTCGTAGAGCGCCCACTATTTAAGACGGCTTCAGCATACTCTTGAGGAACATCAACAAAAGTCTCATAATTCAAGATTCGGATAGCACCTAATACTCGTCCCGGAATGTCGCCATGATTTGCGATGCCATACACAACATCAGCAGGGCGCACATCCTCACGGCGGCCAACATCTACTTTAAGTGAAACCATTCCAGCCTCACTCCCATCTTCATCGCGTTCATAGCGCGCACTGCGTTTGCGGCCACCTTTGCGCGGCATTCTTACAACAGTATCATGCTCACGCTCTTTGACATCGCGAATCTCTTCTAATGGACGTTGGTCTTCGTGCAGGCGCAATGCTTGCATTGCTGCTAAAGCTACTGTTTCCGCACTATAGCCCAGCGCAATAAGTTCTTCAAGTAAGCCATCATCTTCAAGATGCTCTACTTGAGAAAGATATGCCAACATCTCTTGGCGAAATTGTAAATTACGCGCGCGCAAAACTTCTTCACGAGTTGGCAACTTGCCACGCTGTATACGTTTGTTCGTAAATTGTTCAATCATCCGTAAGTTGCGCCGTTGTTTTGGCGAAATGAGCAAAATTGCTGTTCCTGCACGGCCAGCACGCCCTGTTCGCCCAATACGATGCACATATTCAATAGGCAATTGTGGAATATCAAAATTGATAACATGAGAAACTTCAGGAATATCAACCCCACGTGCAACAACATCAGTAGCCACTAAAATTGTGATGTTACGATTACGAAAACGCCGCAAAATACGTTCACGTTCAACTTGGGGTAAATCTCCATGAATTGCTTCAGCACGATAGCCACGCGCAACAAGGGTTTCTGCTAATTCTGCTGAACCTGCTTTAGTACGGGTGAAAATAACCGTATTTTGAAGGTCTTCTACCTCAAGCAAGCGACATAACGCCGGAACTTTATCCGCTTCGCGCACAATGTAGTAACGTTGTTCAATATTCTCTACAGTCATCTCATCAGAGGTAATTGCCACAACAGATGGATTATGCATATATTTTTTCGCTAAGCGCTTAATGGGTTCGGGCATTGTCGCTGAAAAAATGGCCGTTTGGCGCTTATGAGCATCTGTAGCAGCTAAAATCACTTCTACGTCATCAATGAAGCTCATCCGCAACATTTCGTCGGCCTCGTCCAGCACTAAATAACGCACAGTACTCAAATCAAGCGCATTTTGACGCATTAAATCTAGAATGCGTCCCGGTGTACCCACGACAACATGGACACCTTTTTCTAAGCGTCGTATTTGGCGCGAGTAGGGTTGCCCACCATAAATAGGCAAAACACGCACTCCTAATTTTGCCCCATAACGATGCACAGCTTCTGCTACTTGAATCGCCAGTTCGCGCGTAGGGGTCAAAATTAAACCATATATAGGACTATTGTCATGCCGTTCTAGCATTGGCAGTGTAAATGCTGCTGTTTTTCCAGTTCCTGTTTTGGCTTGCCCAATAATATCTTCGCCGTTTAAGAGGCGCGGAATAGCGCTGCTTTGAATTGGCGTTGGGGTTTCATAACCTAGTTCTTCTAGAGTTTGAAGAAGCACCGAAGATAAACCTAATGCTTCAAAAGAATTGCTCATACGTACTCCTACAACAAAAGCCTACTACCGCTAAAAATGATGATACGGAGTAGGCTCTTTTTCTTTATTCCATATCGTATGTTTAAGCATACGATAATTTTAAGAAAATACAATATAGCATTTAGACAAAAAGGATTGGATGCGCTTCTTAGAGCAAAGCGTATTGATTTTAGCGTATCATTCGTCACCGAAAGATAAACGCAATTGGCCAAGTTTAAACTGAAAATGAGCTTGGCATCAATAATCCAAGCTCATTCGTTTATTATTTATGTTGAATCCAATTTCCTGTAGGATTCTTTTCGCCTGCTTCAATGCGCACACTTAGGCGGTTTTCTTTGGGGGGAATAGGACAAGTGTAATTTTCATTGTAGGCACAATAAGGAGCATAGGCAAGATTAAAATTAATGGCAAAGCGCTTATCACCTAGTGAAACAGGATCAAGATAACGACCGCCGCTATAGGTAGTATCTTGATTTGTCGCATCCATAAACGGCAAGAAAAAATGCCCCGTGCGCGGGCTATAGAACAATGTAAGTGTGGCGTTCTCACCTTTGACATCAAAAGAAAATCGTCCCCATTTTAAGAACTCTTGCACTGTTCCAGTAGTGGTTTGCATAAGAACTTTTTCTTTGTTATCGAATTCTTCCACTTCTATTTCAAGATCAAGCGATGGATCATAATCGTAATACGATAAGCCATCAAATAGCTCACGTTGTTGAGGGGTTAGTGGCGATTGTGGATGTGTTTTGAAAAAAGCATCTTTCTGACGGCGAAACTCATGTAATTCATCAATGTTCATCATATTCTCCTGATATTTCATTGAAAATAAAAATGCCAGTTTTTCCACTGGCATTATATTTATGCGGAGGGAGAGGGATTCGAACCCCCGGTGACCGTATGGCCACAACGGTTTTCGAGACCGTCCCAATCGTCCACTCTGGCATCCCTCCAATGAGTACTACTTTTGACCTTCAGCGCGCAATCGAGCGAAGAACTTTCGTAATAACGTTGCTGCCTCTTCTTGCAAAACTCCGCTGCTGACCTCAACACGATGGTTTAGGCTTGGGTGTGATAAAATGTTCATCACACTTCCTCCTGCCCCACCTTTAGGATCAGTGGTTGCAAAAACAAGACGCGGCAACCGCGCTAATACCATTGCCCCAGCACACATTGGACATGGCTCTAAAGTACAATAAAGCGTAACCTCTTCAAGTCGCCAATGCCCCAGTACATGGGCCGCTGCTCGCATTGCTAAAATTTCAGCATGAGCAGTTGGATCATTCGCTTGTTCGCGCTGATTGCGTCCGATGGCGATAATTCGGTTGCGATGCACTGCGACTGCACCTACAGGTACATCACCATGATGCATTGCTGACTCAGCTTCGTGCAGCGCGATGCGCATCCAAAATTGATCATCCATCTTCATTCGCTGATTATAACTATCAATAAACTGGTGTCAATGTTTTAAGTCGTTTCACTCGGATCACGACATCTTTAAAACTCGCTTGCCACACTACTACAGTTGACGATGTGACCAACTTTAAAAAAACATCCGATAGTTGGCATAAATCGGGTGTTATGACGAAATCTCAATATATTTTCTCCACGCATCAGGGCCATTACCAATTTCAATCACGAGATAATTGGTACGTGGACGGCGTGGTTCCCACCTGAGCTTCATCCCAGCTTCGCCGGGCAAACGACCTCCCTTCCGTCGATTACAGACATAACAGGCACAAGCCGTATTTGTCCATACATCTTTACCACCGCGACTTTTTGGTACGATATGATCAATAGTCATATCCGACTTGTGAAGGAGTTTCCCTTGCAACATATCACCGGGACGAACACCGCAGTAAATGCAAGTATAGTTATCTCTTAAGAGTACAGCACGGCGGCTCCATTGTGCTTTTCTGCGTGGCACATTGATATAACGACGAAGGGCAATTACGGAAGGAACGTTAAATTGCTTGCGAACCGAGCGTAACACTTGCTCCGATTCTTCAATAACGATAGCTTTCCCCGCCAAGACAAGATTAATCGCGCGAGGAACGTTAATGATGCCAAGTGGTTCCCATGTGCTACCATTTAGCAAGAGAACCCTACCATCGAGAGTCAAGGCTATCTTTCTCCTTACTCATATTTTAACGATGCGAAGTGTATCTCATTATATGATACACCAAGTGTTTGTGCTAGAAAGCACTAATACAAAATAGCATAATTTTCACAAAAAGTGAACTGTTATGAACCCTTTATAACTTTAAAAATTTTTTGTTAAAATTTAATCGGTTGACAAAACGCTTATTCTGTCGTACACTGCAAAATAGATCTTGGAGGAGCACCGATGAGTTTATCAACAAAACCCAATCGTTCTGGTGAGAAACTCACAATCCAACCGGATGCTGTGTACTCAAGAAAAGAAGCGGCTGATGCCCTAGGGGTAAGCCTCAGTACACTGAAGAAGCTCATTGACCAAGGCTACTTGCAGGTATCACAACCGCCGGGAATGCGGCGTGTGTTTATCAAAGGGAGTAGCATCCTTGCGATGCTCGATCAGACGGTGGTCTCTCACCACAAAATTGGATAGCATAGCAGGAAAATTATCGCTCATTACGGCTTGTGCCGAAACATAAACAAGAGGAGTCAAAAGTCACAATGTTAAGCAATCGTATTCTAGCACTGTATGTGCACCAAACCACGAAGAGGAGCTTTGCCAACACTTTGGCCAAAGTAGGCCTCCGTGCTTTGGGTTTCATCCCGCGTTGGGATGCAGTTACGATGCTGAACAATCGGTGGCTTTCACTCGAACAGTTTGTCGTAATACCTACCTTAGCACCATCGGGCGCACAAGCCCCCGTAATAGCGCAGGCAATTAACGGTGATAGCAAGAACACTGTTTATCGGCATCGTCAACATAATGACTTCAGCAGTTTAACAATTGAATTTTCAGAGGGCACGATTAGCAGGCTCGGCTTAGAGTATGGAGGTGTGGTGCAATGCAGACCACCCTCGTAGCTTCACCGTAAGTCTCACCAGACTCAGTACGATTCCGTTACCGGGACGTAGGGCCAAAGCCAAATGCTAAGCGCCCAACGTCTCGGTAATTTTTTATATAACGCAAATTAGGTAAACAGAACCGATGAACACAAAAACACTTAGTTTAGAAGTTGTTCAATCCAAGATCGGCGAAGTGCAGTTGGAATCTATATTAAAGACTTTGGATCGTATTCATGAAGCAGCTGCAAACCAACAATTAAGTGAAGCAACAAGTCTGGATGCAGAAGCACTAGTCGGTTGGCTAGAAGATATTATCTTCACAGCACAAGAAGCCATCACAGAAGTACGTCAAGAAGCAACACATAACAATATTGAAATAGAAAATACATCAAACCCAACTGTATTGGTTTATCGTCAAGGTTAAAACAAACCTGAAAGGAGCAAAGATGAACATTTTACATGATTTAGTAGCATTTCATCTCATCACAGCAATGGGCAAACGACCGTCAACACTAGGTTTTAAGAAGGAGTTTTGGCATGGCCACGATTGTATCGGCGAACAGTTCAACATCGGATCGTACGAATCCAGAACGTAACGCTAATCAAGACGATTCACTGCCAAGAGCAGAGTGCACCGATACCGTTAAAGCGCTCTCTATGCGAGAGCAGCATTCAACCCAAACTGGTATTACAGAGATGATGGACAATACCGTTGGGGAGTGGTTGTGGTAAGATGAAAATACCTTGATAGATAATGTGGTGTATTGGTATAAGATCATCGTATTTTCTCTAAACCACGCCCCCCCAACAAAAAATAAAACCGCCATAAGAGTATACGGCGGCATAGCTTCAAATTTATTGATTTCAGAACTTTTTATTTCTCAATATTAGCTCGCAAACGACGTACAACGAAGACAATACCCAATAATCCAACCCCCATAAATGCCAGCATAGCGAGCCCTTCGGGAGTTGCTGCATCTGTTGTCACTAAGCCAGTGGTTGGGATAGCTTCAGGTGTTGCAGTGACAATCAGCAACTCTGGTGTTTCGGTCAATGTTGCAACAGGTAATGCAGTACGTGCGGCTGCTGTTGCTGTTTGTAAGAATGGGGAAATTGGCGTATCAGCAATGACTCCTTGTGTGACTGTAGCAGTAGGAGTCTGCGTTGGCGTTGGAATATCTGGCGGTAAGCCGCGAGCACGAATAATCAACGTGCGATCAGCCAAAATTACTATAGATTCTGTTACTTGGCCTTCAATAACTTCAAACTCAATTGCCTGCCCTTCGATGAAGAAGGTATAAATTCCCGGCGGTAGTTCTATCACTAAAAAGTAAGTACCCGGCTCGCCCGGTAGAATAATTTGCCCTTGTCCATTTGGCCCAATTTGAATGGGAATGCCTTCTATATCACCATCAGGTGGCGGGGTTGGAGTGGATCCACCTTGTGCAGGGCCGGCTTGAGGTGGGCGTATATATACTTTCAAGAAACTGTCGCTCATTTGGCTCGGCAAACTATAGCCAACTGGCTCTTCGCTTTGTGGTGGCGAGATGATCGTCTCAATAATGCTAAAGAGCAATTCGCGGTTCGCTTCAAATTGACCTACAGGTGCAGCAACCGAGCCATAGATGAGATAATCATCGAAACCCAAGAAAACTATAAAACCTTCTTCAGTTTGTCCACGTACTACGCCTACATAAGCCACATTCGCATTTAGTAAAGTTGGAATCCGACGCGGTGCTTCAAGAACTTCAATGCCGTTCTCTTCAAAAGCATTCAGTGTACCTGTAATATAGGCTTCTATAGCATCTTCATTGATTGTTTGGGCACCAATCTCTATTGGTGTATACGCAAACAAGCGTCCACCTAAACCAAGTTCTGCAGGATCAATCTCTTCAATGAGATCACTCCGAAAGTCTAGCCCTTCAAAAGACTCTGAAAAGACAATTTGATTAGGTTGAGGATAGCTCACAGTCCATTCTATTGGAACACGCACTGAAAACAAGTCATTAAAGAGAAGTTGTTCGTCCCCACTTAGAGTACTCTCGGCAGATATACCTGCTTCTGCAACAGGCGTAGCTTCTGTTGTGGGAGGCAAGGCTGAACTGGTCGGAATTAAGTTACCATTTGTTGGCGTAGGTGACACAGTCTGTTGTTGCGCACGTGCAGTTGCACGTCGATCAAATTCGCTAATCTCAGCGCTCAGTGTAAGCGCGATTAAGGTTGGGTTCTCAGTCGGAGTCAGCGATGCATCAACAGTGGGGGTTAACGTAGGCGTTGAAGTAGCCATAGGTGTTGGTGAAGGCAACGGGTCAAATTGGCGATCTCCATCGTCACGATAAACATAGATCACTACCCCTTGCGGCACAGGATTACCATTAGCATCACGTAATTCAAAGCCTACTTGTACCGTCGGGAGAGGTGTAGGTGCGCTAGCAGTTTGCGTTTGTGCAAAAGCGGTCTGAATTGCGCCCTGTGTTTGGGTAGCAGCGGCAGCAATACTGGTTTGGGTTGCGGCAACTTGGGTGTTGATAGCATCTTGGGTTGCGGCAACATAGGCTTCTTGCGTTAGGATTTCCCCCGCCTCTGCAGTTAACGTTGCGGCAGCATCGGTGCTGCGCTGCAACTCTACAGCAACTGCTGTTTCCGCTGCCTGTGTAAATTGCTGAGCATTGAGCGTGCGAATAGCATCGGCTGTTTGCTGTGGGCCAAGGTCTTCGCCACGTGAACTCAACCCAACTATTGCAGCCACAATAACCGCAAAAGTGGCTAATAATGAACCACCTGCAAACAAAAAGGTACGATTAATGCTAGTTTGTGGTTGAACCTCAAAGATTTCTTCTTCAAAGTCATCAACCGAAAGCGACGCACTTTCTAAGTCTATTTCGTCGCCAAGCTCATCATCAAAAATATTGTCCAAATCGTCAAAATTGCTCATTAAAAAATTTGCTCCCTCTAGGTAGCAGAATGCAGCCTAGTGTCGAACAGTGAGAAAATAGCTTTACTGTCTACTATCGCCCATAATTTCTAAATTCGCTAGTGGAATCGGGACAATTTCACGATTTCTTACACGCACTTCTGCAATTTTTGTACGCAAACCATTTGTTAAACGAATTGGCGTGTCAGGTAATCGCACAATCTCCACAATTTCACCCAAATAAGGCGCAGTACGTACACGTACCTTCATTCCTATTACCAATGATGATTCTAGGTCAGCTTCTACGGCACTCGTAAGCGTCCTAGGCAACATAATTTCTGGGCGTTCTGGTTGCCAGCGTTGAGGCAACATCGCATCAAAAGCGCCTTCAAGGTCTTTATACTTACGCAGTAAATCATAACTTAGGCGCGTTACACGTCGCTCACCAAATCCTTCAGTCAGAATAATGGGCACTTCAAGCATCATTGCAACTTCACGTAAATAAAATGGCATCGGTGGGGCAACCAAGCCTCCAAGCTCAAGTTTTGCTACAATGCGCAAATCTTCTTCTGTAATGGGACGTTCCAGTATATAAACACGTCCACTTATTTTACTGAAAAGATTTTGCTCTTGCTCCAAACTTGCAAGGCCATTTTCTGGCTCAAAAGCAAAATTACTAAAACCAAAGCGGCCATTACCCCATGCGCATTGAATCAAAGTGCCTGTTGAGCGTATCTTAACACCACGATCATGAGCTTCGATAACTTGTCCCGGTATACGTGCATGAACTTCTACAATACGTGGATTTGCTCTTAGAAAAACTCGCCCATCTTCAATTAGCGTGATCGTGCCAGTAGCAGGTGCTTTTGGCACGCGCTTCTGCTCGCGCCGCCGCCGCGCCTTTACTAAAGGTGTGCCTGCTTGAATTCGTTGCCCAACTTCGACTTGCCACAGATCGGCCAATTGTTCAAGTTGTTTGGGCTTGAGATTAAGCATTTTAGCGACATCAACTACGATGAAATCTTGCGGCATTTCACCTTTGGCGACTACTTGCGTAGCAGCCACTTCTATACCCACGCTCACAGTCACATCGCCGTATACATGCGGCGGCAAGCTCCGCTCGCGTACAATAGCGGTGTTTTCCATGATAATTGTGCCCGCAGGATAATAACTCATAAAATGCTACTCCTTATATACAGGCTTGCGTGGGCTAAGATAAAAATTTGCCTAATAAGTCGGGTTCTTCTTCTTTTTGCTTCCGTTTATTACGACGTTTATTACGTTTGCGCTTTTTACGATCGGTATCCTCATCTTCGTCGTCTTCGCGGCGTTTGCGTTCAATTTCAGCTTTAATTTGTAGTATATCCTGCTTTGCTTTCTCAATTTGAGGTCGCACTTCGGCAAGTGTGCTAATAGCACTCACAAGTTCGGATGACTCAACGGGTTGATAAGCCACTTGTCCATTTGTGACCCCTTGCCACCAAGCCGCATAACGTTC
>RFGP01000021.1 GCA_003697365.1 Chloroflexota bacterium
GCAAGGGCTGAAGCTGAAGAAGGTAGCGAAATTGAGCCTACTGTTTTTGAACAGTATAATTTGCTGCTTCATGTTCAACTGTTGAATGCCGAAGGATTTGTCCTCGCAGAAACATATTCCGCACCTAGCGATCCTGAAGTGACACTGGAATATACCGTTAAAAATACTGGTTGGTATATCCTACAGGTCACACCATTGGAAGTGGAAGCTGTTACGGTAGGGGTTGGTGGCATTAATCTTCCACGTACACCATATCGCGAGCTGCCTCCATCTGGTGTTGCTTTTATTCGCATGGAAGGCGTGGACATCTTTACAACTACAGAAAGCGATGTTGAAGAGCGCACAGCTAAATATGGTACTATTCCAACGCTTGAAAATTGCTATAATTCCGATCCTATAGCGTGCCAAGTCGCTGAACGTGCACTAACTTTTGAAGGAAAGCGTACCGTTGGCGAATATCTTCGTACTCAGCTATCTCCCTATATTCAAGCAATTGGTGGCCCTGTTATTTTAGGGATTCTCATCTTCTTAATAGGATACTTCTTAGGCTTCTTCCCTACTCGCATTGAAAACAAAATCTATCTGCGGTCAATGAATCTCATTGCGACTATTGGATGGCTTGGTCTTATGCCATTTGGGTGGATTCTCTTATCGGGCATTGGTGAGACGGGGCAAACGCCTTATCCGGGATTTGAGCTAGAGCCTATTCCAACGAATTTATGGCAAGGGCTATTGCTAACACTTGTATTGACGTTTATCAGTGTGACCTTGTCATTACCTTTAGGCATCTTGTTGGCGTTAGGACGACGAAGCGGTCTTCCGGTGATTGGTACCCTAAGCGTTTTGTTTATTGAGACCATACGCGGTGCACCGTTAATTACAATTTTGTTCTTTGCGAAGAATGTGTTGCCCTTTTTTGCAGAATCGTTAAATGACTTAGAACAAGTTTTACGTATGCTTGTTGGTTTGACGTTGTTTAGCGCCGCATATCAAGCTGAAATTGTGCGGGGGGGGCTGCAAATTATCCCCAAAGGACAAACAGAAGCAGCAAATGCGTTGGGTTTGAATCCAATTTACACCACAATATTTATCATCCTACCCCAAGCGCTGCGAGCTGTGATTCCTGCTTCAATGAGCCAATTCGTAAGTTTGTTCAAAGATACATCCCTCGTACAGATTGTTGGCTTGTTTGAACTAGTGGGTATCACTGAACAAATCTTTACTGGACAAAGGCGTTACGCCCTTTCTGTGCGCGAAGCCTACCTATATATTGGCATCATCTATTTTGTGATTGCCTTTATTATGTCTGCTATCAGTCGTCGGCTAGAAGAGTCGGGCTCTGGTGCTGCGCGCCGCTAATGTGAATGAGGTGAATCCAATGAGTGAGCAAAATTATCAGAAACATTTAGGTGAAGTAATCATTGAATTGCGAAATGTGAACAAATGGTATGGCGAGTTTCACGTGCTACGCGACATCAACATGAAGGTTCGTGAACGAGAAGTGGTCGTGATCATTGGCCCATCAGGTTCTGGAAAATCAACGTTGATTCGTTGTATTAATCGTCTTGAGGAACATCAAGAGGGTGACATTATTGTTGATGGCATCACACTTTCAAATGATTTGCGTAACATTAATGCAATTCGTAGTGAAACTGGAATGGTCTTTCAACAGTTTAATTTGTTTCCACATCTCACTGTGATGCAGAATATTACCTTAGCCCAGCGTTTTGTTCGTCGTCGTCCGCGCCGTGTAGCAGAAGAAAAAGCGATGGAACTCTTAAAGCGTGTGGGCATTCCTGAACAAGCGAATAAATATCCGGGACAGCTATCAGGTGGGCAACAACAACGGGTTGCGATTGCCCGTGCACTAGCCATGGATCCTAAGATCATGCTCTTTGATGAACCTACATCTGCCCTAGACCCTGAAATGATTAAAGAAGTGCTAGATGTAATGAAAGAATTGGCTACGTCGGGTATGACCATGCTAGTTGTGACACACGAAATGGGCTTTGCGCGTGAAGTCGCGGATCGCGTGATTTTTATGGATGCTGGCCGCATCGTGGAAATTGGTACGCCCGAACACTTCTTTACCAATCCACAACATGATCGCACCAAACTTTTCTTGTCACAAATTTTATAGCGTCATCATGTATGAAGGCTGTAGCTAGCAGTTCGCTAGCTATAGCCTGATCGCTCACTTAGTCTGCGCCTGCAATGGCAAGCACTTGATTTTGACTTATATTCTCTTCCGTGTCGAATCTAACTTGACGGATGATGATCAGCGCTGCGATCAACACGACAGCTTCTAGGAAGAATACAAGCCCATAACTCAGGGAAATATTATTAGAAATAGTGATGATAACATCACGGAACATAGCACCGAGTACCGCTCCTCCACCTCGAAAAATTAGACTTGCCATTGTCCATAAGCCGAAGTAGGTGCCTGTATGCTGTTCATCGCTTACTGAAACCATTAATCCCCAAGTGCCAATATTCCACATTCCTAACCCGATACCAAAAAGCAACAAAACAGGGCGAATAATGCTGCCTAAGTGCATGAAGCTACTCATGCCCAATAATCCAAAAGTCGTTATGAGGATGAAAATTCCATAACGATTAATGCGCTCATAACTATAGCGACTAATTTTTCTTTGTAGATAAAGTGCCAATATTGAGCCTAATAACGCTGTTGTTCCCCAAAAGGCAGCAAAACGACTTGTTTCTCCTGTTGAAAGGTCAAAAACTTGTGCGCCAAATGGTTCTAAGATTTGATCTTGGGCAAAAGCACCCATAAAGCTAAGACCTATATATAGGAAAAATAGGCGTGTGGTGCGCTGTGACCAAACTGCTTGAAAATCTTCCCAAAAAGTAGATTGCTTTGTGCGAACAGATTGAGGCTGTGTGTATGTTGTGGTTTGACGTTTTTCTTCACCTAGAACTGAAAAGAACCATAGCCCACTAATGATGAGAACCGTTGTTGTAAAAAGCCCTAAAACCCCTGCCGTAGAATACTCCGGCAATAAGCGAGCAAACAAAACACCAGATACCGCATAGCCAAATAAAAGCATTGTCCATGCTAAGCCCATTGCTCGACCTCGTTGGTGCTTCGGCGCACGATCATAAATCAGAGCTGTATAGGCACTGCCCGATAATACTGTGCCAATTCCTGTAAGGGAAAGTGCAAGGATAATACCTAGCCACCAACCTTGTGCTTTTGTTGTTGCCAGTTCCACTGTGAAGAAGGCGAGTAGTAAATATCCAATAGCGATCAGCGAACGACCACCCCATACCCAAGGCAATCGCCGATAGCCACGAATATTAGTGTGATCAGACTTTTGCCCGGTAAGCACAACAAACGGGGCCATAAAATAATTTAGACTTAGCAACAACGACACGGGGGTAGCTGCAAATCCCAAATCAGCAATCATGATACGGTTCCAGACCCCTGATCCCAGAATGTCAGCTAGGGCAGAACCAATGTTAAAACTACCGATTTTGATATTGCGCAGAATACCCAAGTTATCTTCTGAGCCAGATATTTGCTCGATATTATTTGTATTATCGGATTTATAAGCAGGTGATGCCTGAATTGTCACGGGCTGTGATTTGATCATAAAATATAATCCTGCATAAATTTGTATGACTTTGCTAAGATTTGAATAATTATAAAGCAGGATTCTCTAGAATCAACTTAAGAATTCCTAAATAACTGCGGAGAAATTTCGGTACTCCGCAGCTTTTGGTTGTTATTGAATAGGTGGAATGAGTGTGTGGGGAAGGATAAGCTCAGTTGTACTTGCGTTTTCTTCCACGATAACAGGCACTTCAAACGACAAACGTTCGATGAAGCATAACTCTTCTTGAATTGCCTCACACCAATACACCGTTACATCAGCATAGAAAGTTGTTTCGCCACGATGAAAGTGTACTGGCAACCGCACTGGCAAGGAAGGCGTAATCTCTCGGAAACGCTGATTTTCTTCTTCAATGTTAACAATAGCATCACTTTGTGCAATGATTGTGAAGGGGGCCAGTGTATTGAGCTTGTAGCCTTCAGGTATTTGAATATCAAAAACTAATGTTCCCTCACCTGCTGTGACTTTTTGAGTTTCTAGATGAATGATGCCATCTTGATTGCCATCAGTTGAGGGGGTTTGAACTGGTTCTAGCGGCGATTCTGTGCCTAATAGGGTGCTTACACCTTCTCCAAAATCGAGTGTGGTAACCGTTTCAGTAGCAAGGTCTAGAATACGGATGGCATGATTATTTGTGTCTGCGACATATAGCTTTCCATTGGCATAATCAATGCCATTAGGTTCGTAAAATTGTGCTTCTGAAAACGCACCATCGGCAAAGCCTGCTTCACCTGTTCCAGCTAATGTGATGCTTTCGCGCGTCGTAGGATCGATACGTTTGATCTTATTATTATAAGTATCGGCTATGTATAAGAAGCCATCATCTGCAACGGTAATTCCCAATGCATGTTGTAGGAGGACTTCATCACCAAAGCCATCAACATCGCCAAAATCAAATAATCCTGTTCCAACAATCGTTGTCACCATACCATCAGGCGCAATTGAAGCTGTACGAATAGCGCTCACTTCAGCATCAGCAAAATATAGCATGTTGCCATCGTTGTCAATTCCGCTGGGCTGGGCCAACTGAGCACGATTGAGTGGGCCATCAATGATGTTTTCATAACCACTGCCAGCATGAGCCACTGTCTCACCTGTTATCAAATCTACGCGCCAAATTTGATGTGGCCCTGCCATCGCGATAAATAACTTACCATCGGCGAGGGTTACATCCCAAGGAGATGAAAGCGCTACGTTTGGCGCTGTACCACCCAATGGAGGATAGCGATTTGCTTGTTCTCCAGTGCCAACAAGAGTGCGCACGGTTCGATTAGATAGATCGATTTCGCGGATAGCATGATTTCCAGTATCGGCGACGTATAATGTATTTCCGCCAACCGCCAACCCTTGAGGGTTATTAAATTGAGCCGCACGAAAATCACCATCGACAAAACCTTGTTCACCACTGCCAATAATGGTGATGTTGCTAGGTTCATCAAGCGATGTGATGACGATACGGTTATGAGCGGTGTCAGAGATAAATAAGCGATTACTGGGTGAATCAACGAGAACCTTAGCAGGGAAACTCAGTGCTGACTCAGTATCGCTTAATGGTATCCATTTGGCTATGGGCTCACTATTGAGTAAGCCTGCTGCGCCGTATTCTTCAACCATTGTCGCGATAATGGGCTGAAATGCCTCATACACTCCTTCGCCTGCACGTCCGCCGACAATTTTACCATTTGGATCAATCAATACCTGAGTAGGCCAAGCGCGTGCACCATAAGTATCCCATACGATGAAATCCACATCATTAATGACTGGATGTTCTATATTGTAGCGGCGGATGAATTGTTTGATGTTATCGGTTTGCCCTTCATTATCAAACTTTGCGCTGTGCACACCGATAACGACCAAGTATTCACTATATTCAGCTTCAAGACGCTGAAGTTCGGGGATTACGTGTATACAGTTAATGCAGCCATAAGTCCAGAAGTCAAGCAAGACGATCTTACCTTCAAGATCACTCATGGTAAGTGGCTCACTGACGTTTAACCAATCTAATCCTTCTGGAAAATTAGGTGCTGGCTCTATACCAGCATAGGTAAAACCATCATCTTGTGCTTGCGTAAATTGACGAATACCTAAGATAACAATGATACCGATTACGGCTATAGAAGTACTAATGAGAAATTTTTGTCGCATTTTGCCTCACATCCCACAACTAAACATGCTATTCTATTTAACATACACTATAAAAATTAACAAAATCTTGCCTTAGAGGTTTTATGCTCCATCGCAGAAATTTTCTCAAAACAGGGTTTGCTTGGCTCATCACATTATTAGGTTGGCGCGATTTTGGCCGTGCTACAGCAGAGAATACGCCAACGTTTTTGTTGCCACCCACGACACATTGGGTCGATGAAACGCAAGCACTTATCTATTATTGGCTGCCAGAAAACACGCAAAATATGGAA
>RFGP01000174.1 GCA_003697365.1 Chloroflexota bacterium
CCAGAATTAATCACCCCAGACTCACCCACACAACGAGTCGGCAGTGACGTAAGCGAAGACTTGCCTAAGGTACAGCATCCTGCCCCGATTTTAAGTTTGGGTAATGCTTTGACTATAGAAGAAGTGTATGCGTGGCGTGAGCGTATTTTGAAACTGTTAGCGCCTGATACTCCCCTTGCGTTTGTGGTGGAGCCTAAATTTGATGGATTGACAATTGTCCTTACATATGAAGATGGTGTTTTGGTGCGTGGCGCTACACGTGGCAATGGTGAGATTGGGGATGATGTAACTGCAAATGTACGTACTATTAGAACCATTCCCTTACGAATTCCTATTGATCCTGATGGGCCCAAGCCCCCATCATATTTAGTAGTGCGTGGTGAAGTTTTATTTCTGAAGGCAGATTTTGAAGCTGTTAATCAACGCCAAGCCGAAGCTGGATTGCCCCCCTATGTAAATGCACGCAATACAGCTTCTGGAACATTAAAGCAAAAAGATTCTCGTATTACAGCAGAACGACCTCTAACAGCATTTGTATATGCTATTGTGACAGCAAATGAGGCTATTCCTCCAACACAATGGGAGACGCTGCAATTTCTCAGAGAAAGCGGCTTTTTAGTCTCAGAGCATGTTTGCCGCTTTGAAGATTTTGAGGCGATGATCGAATATTTGAAAAACTTTGATCGAGACAATTTGCCATATGAAATAGATGGACTTGTGATCAAAGTTGATTCTCATGCGATTTTCAATGAGCTTGGTTTTGTTGGTAAAGACCCACGTGGTGCTATAGCATATAAATTCCCTTCACAAGAAGCCACAACAACATTAGTTGATGTTACGGCGAATGTAGGAAGGACAGGCGTTATTACCCCTACGGCCATCCTAGAGCCTATTTTTCTTGGAGGCGTAACGGTTAAACAAGCCAGCTTACATAATTACGATCTTATTGCTGAAAAAGATATTCGCATAGGTGATCGTGTGATTGTAAAACGCTCAGGCGATGTGATTCCATATGTGGTGGGGCCTGTTGTCGCAGCGCGTACTGGAAAAGAACAGCCTATCTTGCCACCCGAACGTTGCCCAGTTTGTGATTCACCTGTAGCACGTATAGAAGGCGAAGTTGCTTATTATTGTACCAATCCTGCTTGTCCAGAACGTATTGCGCGCAATATAGAATATTTTGTTTCAAGAGAAGCGATGGACATCGTAGGCTTAGGCGAGCGTGGTGTCCGTCAACTCTTAGAAAATGGACTAATCGCTGATGAGGCTGATTTGTTTAATTTGCAAGCAGAACAACTTGCCTCATTAGAGGGCTTTGCTGAAAAGAAGATCGAAAACCTCTTGAACAGTATTCAAGCTGCTAAGCAACGGCCATTATCAAGGCTCATTAGCGGGTTGGGAATTCGCGGGATAGGGAGCACAATAGCTGAATTATTGGCAAGTCATTTCCACAGCTTAGATGCGTTGGCGAATGCAACGCAAGAAGAACTCGAACAAATAGAAGGTTTGGGGCCAATTTTGGCGCAAAGTATAGTAGAATGGTTCGCTCAACCCCGAAACCAAAATTTAATAGCTAAGTTTAAAGCTGCTGGGGTACAGGTTGAAGAAAAACCTTCTATACCGAGTAGTGACGCGCTTGCAGGTTTAACCTTCGTCTTAACTGGTACTTTGCCGACAATGAAGCGCGAAGAAGCTGAAGCACTCATTAAGCAACATGGCGGCAAAGTTTCAAGTAGCGTTAGTAAGAAAACTAGCTATGTGATTGCGGGGGAAGCTGCAGGAAGTAAGCTCACCAAAGCGCAGCAATTAGGTATCCCTGTATTGGATGAAAATGGACTGAAAGAGTTGATAAAAAATCATTCATGAGCGCTAAAATTACTTTGCGTCAAAAAGCAGAAAAAACTATTGCACGTCGTCACCCATGGATATTTTCTGGGGCTATACAATCGGTTAAAGGGAATCCTGAAGATGGCGACATCTTAAAAGTGATGACCACAAACCAATCATTTGCAGGACGCGGTTATTGGAATAGCCAATCACAGATTCGCGTTCGCATTCTCTCATGGGATGCTGAAGAGACCATTGATCGTGAGTTCTGGAAAAAACGACTCCAACGCGCCATCGCAGCACGCGGCGATCGTAAAGTGTGCCGCTTAGTGCATGGAGAGAGCGATTATTTACCGGGCTTAATCGTTGACCGTTACGATAATTGGTTGGTGATACAGGCATTAACATTAGGCATTGAAGTCCGTAAAAATATGATCGCTGAAATTCTGGCAGAATTATTATCGCCGCGCGGTATTTACGAGCGTAGTGATGTTGATGTGCGTGAATTAGAAGGCCTCTCACAAGCAAAAGGTGTATTGTGGGGGGAAACTCCACCAGAGACAATCACCATTGAAGAAAACGGAGTTCAATATCTAGTCGATATTCAAAATGGGCAGAAGACGGGTTTTTATCTCGATCAGCGCGATAATCGCCAAATTGTGCATGATATTTTAGCATCTTCTATAAATCCTAGTGAACTTTCAGTTCTCAATGCTTTTTGTTACACCGGTGGGTTTACGATGAATGCCTATCGAGCAGGTGTGCGCGATGTAATTTCAGTGGATAGCGCCGAAAGCGCGCTTGATTTAGCAAAACGCACTACAGCCCTAAACGGCTTCGCTATCTCACCTGAGCAGTTTGTTCAGGGCGATGTTTTTGGAGTTTTGCGTGAATATCGTCAAGCTGAACGGCGTTTTGATATGATCATTCTCGACCCACCTAAATTTGCCAATAGCTCACGCCAAGTAGATCGTGCGGCGCGCGGCTATAAAGACATTAACCTCATCGCATTTCAACTTCTGAAGGCTGGTGGGTATTTAGTAACCTTTTCCTGCTCTAATGCTATTAGCGATGATCTTTTCCAAAAAATAGTGTTTGGTGCGTTGATCGATGCTGGGCGTGACGGCCAAATCGTTCGGCGATTACATGCAGCAGATGATCATCCTATCGCTTTGACATTTCCTGAGGGAAGTTATCTAAAAGGCCTTGTCTGCCGCGTGTGGTAAGGTTTTAGCTAATTTGCGATATACTAAAGCACGGATTCATAGTTCGTGCTTTTTATTTTTGGAAACAACGCAATGATACCAAAACTCATTGATATGCCGTCTACATCGCTTCAATGGCGAGCCGTTCGGCATAAAATTTTATTGATATATATTCTTTTAGGTCTTCTATATGCTAGTGTAACGCCAATTTTTGAGATTTCAGATGAAGTTAATCATTATCCTGTTGTGGACTATATCGCTACTCATCATGCCTTGCCAATACAAGACACCCATCGTACTCACGCATGGGATTGGGAAGCCGCACAGCCCCCTTTGTACTATGTAACAGCAGCATTACTTATTGCACCATTTGATCGAAGCGATTTGTACACGCATCATTGGATTAAAAATCCTCATGCTCAAGTAGGTATTCCCAATACGACTCATAACCGTAATGTGATGGTGCATGATTGGGAAAAGCAATCGTTTTTATGGCGCGGAACACCATTACATGTACGAATAGTGCGACTATATAGTTTAGTGCTATCAGCTGGTACTGTATGGCTGATATTCGTTATTGGACGACCGCTCGCCCCAAAAGCACCTAGTCTAGCAGCCATGATGATGGCACTTACTGCTTTTAACCCAATGTTTATTGCCATTGGAGCTTCTGTAAATAACGATAATATGGTGACTTTTTTCACCACGCTAGCTATTGCGCTTAGTTTTAGTATTTGGCGAGATGGTTTCACATGGGCCCGAGTTTGGGCATTGGCTTTTGTATGTGTGCTTGCTTCGGCCTCAAAATTAAGCGGTACCTATGCATTTGTAATTGCTGGTTTAAGTATAACTTACACTGTGTATAAACAACGCTTACCTCTACGTCAACTAATCTTAGCTGGATTGGTGTTCGCCTTATTGTGGGGCGCATTATTGGGATGGTGGTATATTCGCAATTGGCAGCTTTACGATGATCCTTTAGGGAATACACACATGGCGCGTACCGTAGGGTTACGAACACCATCGATCAGTATATGGGAACTTTTGCGCGAAGAATGGTTCTCTTTTTATGTCGCATATTGGGGTGGTTTCGGTTTATTGACATTTACTGCGCCGCCAATACTTTTTTACTATACGGGTGCATTGATAGGAGTAGCCATATTAGGGGGGGGATTATACACTTTGCGCTTGAAATCACTGCAGATTATCGAAGAAAAGGTGCCTTTCTTCCTGTTAATGTTTTTGCTCACATTAGGAGTGGGCAGTGTCATTAGTTGGTCTCTGCTCACACCGGCAAGTCAGGGGCGTTTACTTTTCCCGTATAATGCAGCGATTGTAGCGCTTTTGGCCACAGGAATACATTATATTTTGCAGCCACGCTTTGCATTACTTGTAACCATGCCGCTGATGTTGTTGGCTTTTTATTGTGGTGTATGGACAATACCTCGTGCTTTTGCTTTGCCACCCAGCATAGACACACTTCCTAATGATGCTCAACGTATCGATGTTACATTTGACAACGTAGGGCTTTTGGCGGTAGCAGTTGATGATACTCCTGTTACCCGTGCTGCCCCTTATCTTGATGTTACCTTATATTGGCATACTGAACGCACAGAACGTCCTTTAAGCTATTTTGTAGTTATTTATGGACGCGATCAGAATGGAGATTTGTTGCCACTAGGTAAAAGAGATTCCTATCCTGTCTATGGGTTGCTTTCGACAACGCAATGGCAACCCAATAAGATTTATGCGGAAACGATCTCTATTCATCTTGATCAATGGTATTCAACATTAGATTTGCCCCTCCAACCGCGTTTACATATTGGCATGAGAGATCACGAACAAGATATAACAATTCAAGCACGCAGTGCTATAGGGGAAACTATATCTGATGTTTTTGTAAATGGTGGGCGAATTATTGATAATCAAGCACCAAAAGTTCAGCAATTGGCTGCTGAATTTGTTAATGTGGCACGTTTGTATGATGTACAAATTCAGCGGGTGGAAAATACGTTGCATATCCAAACTTATTGGGAACCTTTACGTCAGCAACCTGAAGATTGGACAGTTTTTGTTCAGCTTGTTGATCCCAATTTTCCACAACAAATTATCGCTAGTGGAGATAGTCCTCCAAGACAGGGATGGTGGCCAACGTCATCGTGGATACCACACCTTATCTTTTTCGATCAATACTTGCTAGATATTGCTAATGTCTCTAGTGGGGAATATAGCATCTTTATCGGCTTATATCATCCAGAAACGTTTAGACGCATACCGATAAAAAATGGGCTCTATCCAGACGCTTATGAACATGTGATAACTATCCCGTAGAAATTACGGCAGAGGTCTGGCAGAGAGTAAATTGGTACAAACGGCCCCGTTAAGCGTTGACGCGATTGGTTGCGGAGCGCTTAGAGTAAGAAACTATCTGCTTTATTAAGAGGTGTTATCATAACAAAGAAGAAGGGTGCTTTTGGGCACCCTTAATAGTCATGCTAAGTACGGTCAACAAACTAAGGAGAATTGCATCAGCCTATATGATGAGGAGATGTTAAAATGCTTTACTCATACTGTGCTGTGGTTGTAAGACCATAGCCAAATGGGAATAACGGTTCAGTTGCTGAAACTTGGGGCAACTGGTCTACTGATGCTGGCCACGTGAACGATAATTGGCCAGTAAAGGGAGCATAGCCAAATAACACATCAGCAATACCTGCTCCTTCAGTGCCCGGTAGCCATGCGGCAACAACAGCGTCCCAATCCTCAATATAGTCAGTGATGATCAAAGGACGGCCAGATAGAATGACAACAACCAGTTGCTCCACTTTGGGACGTAGAGCTTCAATGGCCGCTAAATCCTCTGGTAATAAGGCCAGTTCACCATTATCACCACGACCTTCTGCATAAGGACGCTCGCCAACGACAACGATACCAATCTCGGCTTTCTCAGTACGATCAGCAAATTCGCCTGTGGGATCATAAAGTACCGTCGTATTTTCAGGCGCAGCAGCAACTAAACCTTCTAAAATGCTTGTGCCAACAGTAATGTCACCCATGCCGCCTTGCCATTCGATTGTCCATCCACCACATTGCATTCCAATATCATCAGCACCAATACCAGCAACTAGTACAGTGCTAACTTCTGGAGCAATGGGGAGCACATCGTTCTCATTCTTCAATAATACGGCAGATTCGGCTACGGCTTGGCGTGCTACGGCACGGTGTTCTTCTGCACCAATGAGACTTAAATTATCAGGGTTAGCATAGGGATGTTCAAAAAGCCCTAAGCGGAATTTTACTAGTAAGATGCGATATACTGCATCATCAATGCGTGCGGGTGAAATATCGCCATTATTGACAGCACGTTTTACCGTTTCAATAAAGCGAATATAGTCATAGGGCACCATGTTCATATCAATGCCCGCATTAATAGCAGTTACAACAGCTTCATAATAGTCTGGGGCGACCATATCTACGCCAGCCCAATCTGAAACCACAAAGCCTTCAAAACCCAGCTCACCTTTCAAGACATCCGTTATAAGATAACGGTTACCATGCATTCGGGTACCATTCCAACCTGAATAGGAAACCATGATACTTAATGCACCGTTTTCTATAGCAGAAATATAGGGAGCAAGGTGAATTTCGCGTAACGTAGCTTCATCGGCATTCATGAAGCCTTGATCGATAATGTAATCACCAGTTGTTGAAGTTCCCCATTCAGCGCCACCATCACCAACAAAATGTTTAGGTGTACCTAGTACCGTTGTTGGATCAGCTAAATCTTCGCCCTGTAATCCAAGTAAGCAAGCAGTGCTAAGTAAGGTTACTAAATCAGTATTCTCACTATAAGATTCATAGGTTCTTCCCCAACGAATATCCTGTGCTACGGCTAATACAGGGGCATAGTCCCAGTAAATACCTGTTGCACTCGTTTCAAGCGCCGTAAGGCGACAAATCTCTCGCACGAGTTCGGCATTACGGGTAGCACCTAAGCCAATGTTGTGCGGGAAGATTGTTGCACCATAAACATTACTGTGGCCATGTACAGCATCAACGCCATAAATAATGGGGATACCTAGACGTGTGGCAAGCGCTTCATCTTGATAGCTATTTACCATTGCTGCCCAATTTTCAGGTGTGTTTCCGCTTGAAGGATACCCCCCGCCGCCGCTAAGTACACCGCCTAAGTATTCTGCAGTAATATCGCCGGGGACAAGACTGTTCTTTTCCACCAATGTCATTTGGCCAATTTTTTCTTCTAACGTCATACGGGCCATTAGATCGATGACACGTGCTTCTGCTGGTAAGCGACCATTTCGATATAACGCGCTTGCAGTAACTGGTGGTTGTGTTTCTTGTGCACCTCTTGCTATTTCAGGTGGTTCTGGGCGATCAGTTTGACCTATTTCGTAGAACATCAAAATTCCAAAGAGACTTGGATTCAAATAAGATTGATCATTAGTATCACGCTTTGACCAAATCAACTTTGTATCGCGATTGGTTTCGCTGGCACCGTTAAGATGTACTTGGAAACCAATAGCGTTTCCATGTGTGGCTTCAATATTCCAAACATCATTTTGAAGGGGAACGGCCATCTCTACACGGTATCCTGATTCAGTATAAACAACTTTCACCTGTGCATTTGCACTGCTACCTTGAATTCCCCCCAACACTGGTGCCTCATCAGGCCCAAGATCAGCGTTGAGTGCAGGGACAGTGATTTGGGCTACGCCATCGACATAAGCCCTGAGTGTAAAATCACCAGTACCATTAACATAAAATTCAACCGAATCTTCATCCCAATAATTTGCGCCATGTTGTCCTGTAATAATGGTGCTATCGACAACATCACCTAGAAAATAAAGATATTCGCCATCAGATGCAGCCGCAAAGCGTACTGAAGGATCGCCACCAGCTGCAGATAGTAATACACGTGGCACACCTTCCCAGTCACTAATATCACCATCTAGAGTAATGTTGACAGGAAATGGTGCGTAGTAGGTTTCACCCGCTTCTCCTTCAGGAGCAAGTGGGTCTTGTGCAAATGCTGGGCTACCTAGCATTATTGCTAGCAAACAAGAAATAAGTACTAAAGGAATATATTTTTTCATCAAAAAGCCTTTCTAAGCCTTCGTTTGTGCTGCGATCCAGTCTTTGTACCAAAGTGCACTTTGCTTTGGTGTGCGTGTGAGGGTATTAAAGTCAACATATACAATGCCAAAACGGCGTTCATAGCCAAAAGCCCACTCAAAATTGTCGAGTAAGCTCCATACAAAATATCCTTTTAGGGGGACTCCTTCAGCAATAGCACGTTCAGCAGCAGCAAAGTGCTGTTGTAAATAAGCTATGCGTTCGGGGTCTTCGACTACTCCATTCACAGGCGGACGATCAGGGTAGGCGGCACCATTCTCAGTTACGTACAGATCAATCGGGCCATAAGTCTTATGTATATAAGTCAGAATGTTATAAAGACCATCAGGATAAATTTCCCAATCCATTTGTGTTTTAGGGGCATCTGGTTGTGGAACGATGCGAGGTGGAAAAGGTGTTCCATCCTCATTAGCAGCAAATACCATCCGAAAATAGTAGTTGATGCCCAAGTAATCAATGGGAACACAGGCTGATTTAACAGCATCTAGATCGATGCCTTCAAGTTGCTCTGTAAGATAGCGCACGCCATCAGGAGGATAATAACCTTTGAAGATTGGGTCTAGAAACCACTGATGTCCACCAGCAACTCCACTTAAATATGCGGCTTGTTGATCTGCTTCGCTGTCTGTAGCAGGTGTTCGCTCAGCTTGATCAAGCACAATTCCAACTTGCCCATCAGGAACATTTTGGCGAATGATCGGCACAGCAGCACCATGCGCAAGCAATAAATGATGTGCAGCCTGAAAACCCAGTGCCCATTCTTTTAGTCCGGGCGCATGTTCACCAAAGGCGTGCACCAAAAAGGCGGCTACCCAAGGCTCGTTATGAGTTGTCCACGCTTTTACTCGATCCCCTAGCCGACGCGAGACAATATCAGTGTATTCGCTAAACCAACCTACAATTTCTGGATTAAGCCATCCACCCCGATCTTGTAAGGCCTGTGGTAAATCCCAGTGATATAAAGTTAAGAATGGGATGATGTCTGCTGCCAACAATTCGTCTACAAGGCGATCGTAAAAATCTAAACCGAGATCATTAACTTCACCCACACCTTGTGGCAAAATTCTTGGCCAAGAAACTGAAAAGCGATAGGCTTTTAACCCTAAATCTTTCATGAGTTTTATATCATCAATATAGCGATGATAATGATCACAGGCTACATCACCTGTATCACCATTTAAGACTTTGCCGGGCGTGTGAGAGAAACGATGCCAAATGCACTCGCCACGCCCATCTTCAAGGGCAGCTCCCTCAATTTGATAGCTTGAAGTCGCGGCCCCCCACAAAAAATCTTTCGGAAAAGCCATTCTTTATAATCCTTTTGTGTGTTATTTGTCCACGCCAGTAATGACAACACCACGCATAAAATAGCGCTGCGCTAAAAAGAACAACATTACAGGTAAAACAAGCGCCATGATAGAAGTAGCTTGAATCATCTCTGGCCGTTCATCGTATACAAAGTTATATTGCTGAATACCAACCGAAATAGGTTGAATTTCTGGTGCTCCTAATGTGTAAATCAAAGGCTCAAAGTAATCATTCCATGCAAACACAATATGGAACAAGCCCGCAGCAACAAGGGCTGGCCATGCTTGAGGAACAATAATAGCCGTTAGTATCTTGAGAGGCCCTGCGCCATCGATCATTGCAGCTTCATCCATTTCACGTGGGATCGTTTGAATGAATTGGCGCAACAAGAACACATTATAAGCATTCGCGAAAAAGTGAGGCACAATCAGTGGTAACCACGTATTCGTCCAGCCAATGCGTGAGAAAAAGGCATAGGTAGGCACTAAAGTTACTTGGCGTGGCAACACAATTGTGGCTATTAGAATGAGAAACAAAATGTTTTTGCCCGGAATTGGAAAGCGTGCAAAGCCATAGGCTACTAAAGTGCAAGATACTAGTGTACCAAACATTCCTATGAACGCGATCATCGCTGTATTGAACAGCAAACGCGGAAAATTTATTTGCTTCCAAGCAAGTTTGAAGTTATCAACCTGAGGGTCAAATTTATCAATGGTTTTAAGGGATGCATAATACCCTTCAGAATAGGTGAAAACACCTTCTTCTGGGTTGTCAGGGTCTAGGAAAACTGAATCTTTGCCAGAAGCAGGCGTGTATCCAGCAACAAGAGCCCAATGCTTTTCAGGATCATAGGGTGATTGATACAGAGGTAACTTATCACCCGGTTCAAGACTCCAATCTGGTACAGGGCTGCTGAAGTGATTGTATACTGCTGGTTCTAGTACAGGTGTTAATTCACTCACATCGACGGCCACGCGAATCGTTTCAACTATTTCTTGATTCTGTGTGTTGAGAAAAATACTCTCACCTGTTTGGGTACCTTGACGAACAAGAGCCCAAATGTGCTCCCCATCTTCTGTTGGTACAACATACATGGGATAGTATTCATTTTTCTTTAGCCCATTTGCCCGATCGACAATATCAACTTGTCGATATTGTGCTTGTTGATATAGGGGAGTAAGTTCATTAATATCTCCATCCCATTCAACAACAATTATTTCATCTTCATTAGGTTCAATGAACTGATTAGGGCTGCCAACATTGACGAGGGCAAGAACGCGCGTTTCCCCATTTATAGGAACTTCATAGAGTGGATAGTCTGTGTTACGAGTAAGCCCAATGCCACCATCATCTCGTCCACGATAACGGAATGTCTGTGGCGCGTAAACAGGTTGTAAGGAATCAACATCACCATCCCATTCAAAAACTTCAAGGACAGCTTGTGTTGTTGGATCAAATGCTAAAATAACAGTTGAAGTTCCGACTTCAGGATCGCCACGACGTACTAGTGCCCACTGAGCATCACCTTCTGGCGCTTGGTAAACATCGTAACTGGCTAGTTGTTCTAGTCCTAAATCAGTATCTGTTTGACCTGTGTACTTATAGCGGGCAATAGCTGGAACGGGTTCTAGGCTTTCGAGGTCACCATCCCATTTTATAACACCCGCCTTTGGGTTTTCTGTATCAATAAAAATGTGTTCAGAGCTGCGAATAAGTGCCCATTGCCCTATTCCTGCTTCTGTTTCTAACAAATAAACAGGATAGTCTCGGCTTTTAACAAGTCCTAATTCGGGATCATTTTCCCCACTATATCGATATAGCACTATTTGATTTGCTTGAGGCAATGAACTAACATCGCCTTCCCACTCAATAATATTTAATGAGATTGGGTCTAGAAAAATATTCGGGTCTTCGCCGTTACTTGCCATAACAAGCGCAAGTTCGCGTTCGCCTTCTTCAGTGGGAATAACCAAAATTGGTAGTGTATCTCCCGATTTTACACGATAACCCGGCATCGGTTCACCTTCATAGGTATAGGTTAACTGGGTCATCGGCAAAATTTTGTTGCGAGTAATTTGTTGTCTATTCTTAAATGCTGTTGTGACCATATAACCAAATGGCAAAAGATACACAAATAAGATCGCGGCCACAAACAAGCTAAATAAGCCACTGAGGGTCAATTTACGAATATTACGGTCTAGATAGTTTAGGCGAAAGCTGCTGTCTTTATGGAACATTTTTAACATTAGCTCGTTTCTCCTCCGGCGTAATAGACCCACCAGCGTGCTGTGACAAATAAAACAACTGTGACGATCATCGCCAACACGAACAATAACCATGCAAGGGTCGCGCCATAGCCCATATCTTGGAAAGTGAAGGCATTCTTATAGAGATAAATGTTATAAAACAACGTTGTGTTACCCGGATTTCCGGTTCCGCCTTTAAGCATGTAAGGAATATCAAAGTAACGGAACAATCCAATCGTTGTCAAAATAAGGTTATAGAAAATAACAGGTGAAATCATAGGAAGTGTAATATGGCGAAACTGTGACCAGATACCAGCTCCATCAACGCGCGCGGCTTCATAAAGCTCTGTTGGCACACCTTGTAAGCCAGCGAGTGTGATCAACATGGCGTTTCCTGTTCCCCAGATGCCAATCAAGAGCAACGCAGGGTATATCCATGTTGTACTGTTTAGCCAATCTGGAGCATATAAGCCCAATTCCCTTAAAAGCCGATTCAACCACCCTGATTGCGTGTTTAAATAGCCTTCCCAAATACCTACCGCTGAAACTGTAGGTACAATAAAGGGCATATAAAATAGCGTTCGGAAAATAGCTTTTCCTAATAAACTTTTTGCATTTAATAGCATTGCTAGCGCAATAGGAATAATGATAGACATCGGTAAAGCGAACACCATAAAAATAAGTGTTGTCCTTAAAGATGTCCGTACATTGGGGTCTTTTAGCAGCTTTTCGTAGTTTCTTAGACCAATATATGCAATGTCTTCTGGATGATTTAATTGAAAGTTTGTAAATGTAAAAGCCAAAGAGGCGACCATTGGAATGAGAATGAAAGCGAAAAAGCCGATAATCCAAGGGGCTAAAAATACCCATCCCCAAATCACACGTTGTCGATGCAAGGATGAGTGCTGCTCAACAACTTGACTTTGTTCACGTGGAATGCTTGCTGGTATATTCACAACTTCGGTCATAATCTGCAGGCTTTCTACTTAGTAGTCTTAACTTTGCGGACTGGGCAGATGCCCTAACAAAGAACACCTGCCCCTAAATCTCAAAGTGAAGTAATGAATAACTTACTCAGACTCGGCTTTTGCTTCATCGAAAATTGCTTGAAGATCACTGATAAGAGTATTGATGGCTTCTTCAAGATCAAGATCGCCATCGCTGCTCAGTAGTGAACCGAAAGCCTTAATCCGCTCATCAGCTTTTTGGAAGTTTGGCATATTCGATTCGTGGTTGGGATTGTCTGGATAGGCGAGACTGTCAATAGCAACTTGCCAGTTCACACCTTGCGGATAACGCTCGTCTAATGTCGCGAAGAAGGCATCTTGTGCTTCTGGACGTGCAGGCACACCACCATAGACAGCTAACAGCTCATCTGACGCGGGGCCAAACAAGTAGGCGAGTACTTCAAAGGCTTCTTCTGGGTGTTGGCTAGCTTTCAAAATACGGAAGGTGTCTGCGTGCAATTTGGCGGTAACCACACCATTATAGGAAGGATGAACGGCCAAGTCCCAGTTGGAAACTTCACCCAAGCAGCAGGTATACCATAGGTGGGTCATTGCCATCGCGACATTACCTGAAGCAAAGGGATTACCATTTGCTAATAAATCGCTAGCTTCATAATTGGCTGTTGGAATGAAGTGGTCTACCCACATCGCATCATAGAGCCAGTAGGTATATTCTTCCCATTGTGGCGGCATAACCGCGTTGCCATTTTCATCGACGAAGCTGCCAGCACCGAATGAAGTAGCGGCACCACGGAAGTCAGTAAATTGATTCACAAAACCAAATTGGACAATATTTTCAGGATCAAAGTCTGGTGAGAAGGCGTTGTTACCATTAGCATCAAGTGTTAAGAGCATCGCGACTTCACGAAGTTTATCGAAGTTCCATTCCTCACCATCGGCGTAAGGTGCACCATATTCTTGTGGAGGATAGGGAATACCAGCGGCATCAAACAGATCACGGTTGAAGAAGATCATGCTTGGGAATTGACCGAAGGGTAGTCCAATAAGCCCTTGACCTTCAACGCGATAGAAGTCAACAAGTGATTCAGGGAATTGGCTTAGATCATAACCGGCTGCTTCAATGAGTGGCTCAAGATCAGCAAAATTGCCATCAAAAGCATTTGCGCCACGAATACCTACTGGGCCGACGATGTCGGGGGGATTAGGTGAATTAAGCAGCGTATTGAGCGTATCATAAGCAACGTTATTCTCTGCAATCACAATTTCAAGTTGAATATCATCATGAGTTTCATTAAAATCAGCAACTACTTTATTTTGGGCTTCGATTTGTGGGGGATCACCACCCGCACCTAAGCCTACAAACCAAGTGATCACCACAGGCTCTTGAGCTTCAACGGTTTGGGTCTGTGGTGTTTTAGTTGCGGAGGCAAGCAGCAAGCTAGCTACTGCAACCATCGTAACGAGAACAATTTTGGTCTTTTTTAACATAGTTTAGAACTCCTTAAAATTATTACTCTAAATCAATTAGATGAGTTGGGAATTTCATACGTTCGCCGATTTGTACACTCCTTTCACTTAAAATTTATGCTGATTCTCGAACAATTAACGATACTGGTAGAATCTTTTGAATTACCGTATCGGAGGAATTTTCAATGATATGTTCAATGAGAATTTCTGCGGCAGTTGCCCCTGAAGTTAGAACATCTTGACGAACTGTCGTAAGTGGGGGCTGAAAGTTAGCCGCTATACTAGCGTCATCAAAGCCAGCAATTGCAATATCTTCAGGAATAGATAGACCTTGTTCTTTAATGGCTTCAGCAGCACCAATGGCCATCATATCGCTAGCACAAAAAATAGCTTCAACTTTTTGCGAAAGTATCTGTTTTGCTACTAAATAGCCACCTTCCTTAGTGAAGTTTCCCGCTGGGGTAATAATGGGTGGCAAACCTGCCTCTGCCATAGCACGCTCATAGCCAGCTTGCCGATCTATAGAAGAAGTTAATGTTATGCGTCCCGGCATAAATGCAATTCGGCAATAGCCTTTTTGGATCAAATATTGCGTCATGAGATAGCCGCCTTGCTCATTTTCTACGTCCACATAGTGAATGGGGAGATCAGAAATAGGTGGCCGACCTACAAGAACATAACGCTTATTTTCCCTATGGAGCTGTGCTAAAAATTCTGGGCTGATCGACGCTTCTGCAACGATAAAACCATCGAGAAGCGGATCGTTGATCAGGCGATGAATTGTATTGGTGTTGTCTGTATGAGAGGTTAATCCTAATGTTACACCATAATCCAGTTGATTCGCCTTTAATGTAATGCCCTGAATCAACATAGCGAAAAATGGCTCGGTAAATACTTCTGTGATGATGTGGGGAACAAGTATACCGATCACTCGTGAACGTTGAGTGACGAGGGCTCGCGCTACTGCATTTGGTTGAAAGTTGTATTTTTTAATAACTTGCATAACGCGCTCACGAGTACGTTGGCTAACATTAGGGTGATCATTAATGACTCGTGAGACAGTTGAGCGCGAAACGCCGCTGAGTCTAGCTATGTCTTCTAAATTAAGATGATTATTTTCAGAATCCATAAAAAAACCTTTTTAATTTAATTGGGAGCGTTCCCAAATTTAACATCATGTTATTACAACACATCCCATTTGTCAATATTTATTTTGGAATCGCTCCCAATTTAGAATAATTTTGCAAGGAAGGTGTTTTTTAATGTTTTATTGTCCATCTACAGTTTACTCGTGATAAGAACGCTTATCACTGGGTAATTGACGGCAAGCTAAGGCAGCCGAAATGGTCAATTGCCTTGCCGAGTGAAGTCGGCAACTCGTCGCAGGCTAGAGCAGATGATA
>RFGP01000175.1 GCA_003697365.1 Chloroflexota bacterium
GCTATCGTGCCATCTGGTAAAATGGCTTCACCTTGCACCTGAACAATACGCCCCCGATCTTTGAGAATACGCCCCCGAAACAAGATTTCTGTTTCAAGCGGCACAGAATGACGATATTTCAAATTAAATGTAGCTGTATAAGTAAGTGCATCAGGGTCTTTTGCTAGCATTGAACGCCCCACTAGCTCATCAAGCACTGTGGCTACAATACCCCCATGCACAATACCCGGATAACTTTGGTAAAATTCGCCAAAAGTTACACGTGTTTCAATACTATCATCACCTACAGAATAAAAGCGTAGCTTTAATCCAAGTGGATTAGAGAGTCCACACACAAAACATTTTTGAGAATTTGGCTGTAAGCGTTTTTCGGACATGAGTTTTGGCCTATCGTTTCCGTTGCGATAGTTCGCGTTCAACAATCATGAGCAAACGAGACACATTAACAGACATACTTCGCAGCAATTGTAATGCGACACTGTCAGGTTGCATTAAAATACCCATCAATAAATGAAGCGGATTAACAACGGGATAATGGCAATTATCGCACGCCGCGTCAATAGCAAGATGTACTGTTGTTTGTAAATCGTCCGACAAACGATAGGCTTGATAACGTTGTCGAGCATCTTGTACAGACATTGTTTCTATCACACCACGCAAACGCCGACGATTTAAACCTATCGAAGATAAGAGATGAGAGGTTAGACTGCTTTCTTCAAGCATTAGTGCCATCATTAAATGAGCAGTATTAATAGTTCTATGCTCTAAACGTTGTGCTTCAGACTGTGCCAACAAAAAAGCATCCTGTGCTTCAAAAGTTAGTGTAAATAGGCGATCATTGAGCTTCACAATGCCATCGACAACAGCTTCTAATAATGGAACTTGTGGCTCTATATACTGTGCTAAACATACTAAAATATCTTCCATGCGAATGTTCAAGCGCCTTAGAGCACGCAACCCAACATCATCTTCTAAAAACAACATATGATAGAGCAAGTGCCCTGTACTAATGAGCGAATGATGACGTAAGCGGCGTTCATTACTTGCGCGGTCTAATAATCGCTTGTAGTTCTCGGATAAGCCGAGCACATCTACAGAAGATGTTTCTGCTGGCTGTATCTGAAGAATTTTAGCTTTAAGAGATTCAATATCTACGCCAAGATTTTTTAAAACCTTACCGCCCAAGCCTTGAAATTCACTCAACATTGCTAATAAAAGATGCTCTGTACCCAGTGAAGAATGGCGTAAAAGCTGAGCTTGTTCTTGGGCAAACACCAATACCAAACGTGCACTACGTGTATAACGAGAAGGTCTACGACGTTGGCCTTCTTCGTCTGAGAACTGAAGCGCATTTCTTAGGTTATCTATAGTTTGCCGCCATTTACGTAATCCAAGACTTTCAAGTAAAACACAGCCATTGGGTGTTAATAAAATTCCCAATAGTAAGTGACCAACATTCAATTCGCGTTGATCCATCCAATGTAATTCATGCTCGGCCAAATGGTAAGCTAATTGAACGTCTGCATCCCAAAGTGCGGGACGATGCGCCTCAGTTGAAAGTGGGCCAAAACTCAGACGATCCTCAATTTTGTGTGCTGAAATACCATGTTGTTGCAAAATACGCGCAGCTATTGACGGGTTTTTCTGACGCTGCCAAAAACGCGAAGTGCGTTCGGCTTCATATTGCCTCAAAATGCCAATTAGCACATGAGGCAACGTAATTGACCCACTATTAAAACGCAAAGAAACACTATCGGCAAGCGAAAAAACTTGTTGAACGGCCGGATGCTGTGGCGCAGAAAACAACATTAGCTTATAGCTATGTTAATCACTATAACCTTTAGCAAAGGTGTCAATCATCAGCTTCACATCTGGCCCTAATGGGTATAACACAGGGCAAGTACAACCAGCCTCAACGTACTCTCTAACTTTTGCCCTCACCTCTTCAGGGGTACCACTTGCTGTTACTTGTTGCACAACTTCATCGGGCACCAACACCATAGCATTTTCAATCTCTTCTTCCGTAGCGGGCCACTTCAACACTTGATGAATTTCATCCAAAAGACTTTGATCTACGCCACTCGCCTTCATCAAATGCGGTTGTTGACCAAGATACTGTGTTACAAGTTTACGCGCCGCATCTAATGCCTTTTTACGATCATAATCTACGGAGCAGATCACTAATTGAGGGCGATCAATATCCTCAACACGTCGCCCAGAAAGTTTTGCCCCCTTATCAATTTGTTCCAGTGCCATATGATTATAAGTTGGGGAAACCATATAATTAAGAAGCACACCATCCGCGATCTCACCACTCAGCGCTAGCATTTTTGCCCCTGTAGCACCAATATAAATTGGCACATGACGCGGTTCGCGGCGACCATGTACTACGTCCAATTCAATACCATTTACATTAACGAATTCACCTTTGAAGGTCACTCGTTTCATATTAAGCAAGTCGCGCAATACTGTAACATATTCCCGCATGGCTAATAACGGTTTACGACGCTCAATACCTACATTAGAAGCCAATGGGTCCCACCAAGCACCAATCCCACAAACAATGCGATTAGGTGCGAGATCATCAAGCGTTAAGAAAGTTGCTGCTGTAAGCGATACATTACGAGTCCAGTTATTAATGACTCCAGAGCCAATCTTAATGCGCGTCGTATGAGCAGCAAAAGCAGCCATTGGCACAATAGCATCACGAACAAGGCGACTTTCAGCTTGCCAAACAGCTTCAAAACCACGAGACTCTGCGTACTGAACAAACTCGATGCCATCTTGGATAGAATGAGCATCTTGTAGATATAAGGCAACACGATCCGCCATCAAAAACTCCTTAGTTATTCGGTAACTTCTTCAGCTAAAACATCAATAATTGGCATGTTATATTGACGTGCCATTTCGCGATAAATCAACAAATCTTCAGGTGTATCTATATCAATAGCAATACTAGGGGATTCATAAATCTTTAACGTCAACCCCTCTAGTTGCGCAGCATCACAATGGTGCACAAAACTTGCAGGGCCATAATGATAAGTGAGCGCACCGGGAGGATTCACGAGCAAAGCATTCGTTCCATCTCGTTGGCGGTCTGGTGCGATCACAACAGTACCTGCATAATCGCCAAGTTCAATGATTTTTTGAATGTCTTCAACAGTTAATAGAGGTAAGTCTGTTGGCAAAATCAAAACAGATTGTGCATGAAGCGTTTTAAGAAACTCTGTAGCACGCAAAAGTGCCGTATTTAATTCTGGCTGCCCACTTTCTTGAACAGTCGTCACATCATGATCACGCGCAATAGCTAAAACTTTTGTATCCCGACTTACTACAAGAATACCTGCTACTTGTGGTAAATCTTTTAGTAGTTGTAAATTTCTGACCAATAAGCTAATCGCAAGTTTTTCGCGCTGTTCAGGCGTTAAAACATCCGACAATCGGCTTTTAGCACGTAATAGGGGTTTTACGGGCATAATAATCCACGTTTTCATCGTATTTCCTCATTTTCTAGACAAGCAAGTACATATTGTGCAAGCGATATTCGATCATCAATAGTTTGCATTAACGTTGAAGTCTGCAAAATTTGTAATTTAGGATATAGTTCTTGCACAGTTTTAAGTTCAGATGCATCTGCCACATCAATAATTAAATAATCCAATAACCCCTCATAAAATTGAACAACCCCTATAGTAGAAGGTATATACCCCAATTCTCGCATGATTTTATCAGTGGGGCCTTTAATTGCTTTGCCGCCAATAAGCGGACTGACAAGCACCGTAGGAACACTTCGACTCATCAATAACTCACGCATAGACTGGACAGCCAATATCGGCGCTATGGACAGTATAGGATTAGAAGGGCAGATAATAATTAAATCTGCCTGTTGTATAGCTTCTAGCACCTCTGGTGAAACTTTTGCAGTTTCTGCTCCATCATAAGAAACATCAGAAACTATTGGCTGCCAACGATGCTTAACAAAATACTCTTGAAAAGGCAGCAACCCATATTCAACAGTCTGTACCATTGTTCTCAGGCGATCATCAGTAGCAGGTAAAATTGTGTGCGGAATTTGTAATTGCTCTGCAAGGTGTAATGTGATTTCTGTTAGGCGATAACCACGCCTCAGCCAATCTGTTCGCAGAATATGTGTGGCAAGATCACGATCCCCTAATCCAAACCAGACATCTTCGCCATAAGTTTGGAGCATCGTTTTCATTTGCCATGTTTCGTTGTTTTGTCCCCACCCCGTTATTGGATTTACAATCCCTGCAAGAGTATACATAACAGTATCGAGATCGGGAGATATGTGTAAGCCGTAATACTCAAAGTCATCGCCTACATTACCGATCACTGTTAATGTATGTGGTGGCAACACCTGCGACAAACCATGCGCTAGCTTTACCCCACCAACACCGCCTGTCAATGCAACAACTTTCAAGGACATATCCTTTCTTCACTACTTTATTTTACCGCCAAACAAGGCGCGTTTGAAGAGACTCACGAGTATGTGTTCGTTCTTGAGCAGGATACCCTAGAGTGATAAGCGCCTGTGGCTGCCAATCATCAGGTAAAGCCAAAACCGAGCGCACCACATCTGCACAGAATAACGGTGCACACATCCAACAAGCCCCCAATCCCGCCGCATGAGCTGCTAAGAGCAAGTTTTGCCCAGCCATTGCCACGCTTTGAATTGCCATAGTTTGCTCATGGGCATTACGTATTTCATCTGAGTACGTATCCATGTCCACCATGCTCACACACAAACAGATCAACGCGGCAGCTCCTGTAATACGCTCATAAGAACGCTGTACATCAGCAACGATGATCGCCTCATCTACACCATCTGCCTCTAAATCTTGACGTAGTCGAGCGCCCATTGCTTTCGCCAAAGTTATTTGAGTAGTGAGTTTATTAACAATAGCAAAGCGCCACGGTTGCCGATTATGAGCCGAAGGTGCCCACATTGCAGATTCTAATAAACGCTCAAGAAGTTCGTGTGGAATTGGCGTGGGTTGATACCGACGAATAGAGCGACGAGTTTTTATAATCTTTTCAAGTAGCGCTAATTCTTCATCAGTGCTCAAGATGTTTCCTTACTAAAGACATACAAATCTTGTTCAGCAGGGCGAATAAGATCGCGTCCAGTACCATAAGGACGGTTTAAATTTAAACCACGTATTAAAATAATTGGTTGTCCCTCATTCGCTTCTCCCATTAATAATCCCGCCGCTGCTGCTACTTGATCAGCATATCCTGTCAAAGTTGCTTGTAAAACACGTCCATAACGATCTTTTTCACCACGTTGATCGATGAGCGTTGGCAAGCCACTTGCCCCCAAAGCAATATTAACATTGCCCATACGAAAGGGGCGACCGTGTGTATCTGTAATGACAACCCCAATTGAGCAACCACTGTGTTTTTCTAATGCTTCGCGTAAATGCTGAGCTGAAGCATCAGGATTTTGAGGCAGAAGTAGAACCTTTCCCTCTCCATTTTCGCCAACATTGGATTGATCTATACCCGCATTCGCAGAAACCCACCCTAATCGATGCTGAACAATAAGCACATGCGGTCGTGCACGCGATATAGCCACAGATTCCCGCAGCACAAGTTCAACAAAGCGAGGGTCTTTATGTGTTATGGCAGCGAGTTCTTCTGCACGCGCACTCGGAGTAACTGTTGATAAATCAACCCAACGATTTTCTGCTTTAGAAACAACCTTAGACGCAATGACTAAAACATCGTTAGGTTGCAACGTTAATCGATTATCATGAAGCGCTGCCCAGATCAAAGTTGCTAAGTCATCGCCACCTTTCACATTCGGGAAATTCTGAAGTGCCCAAGCCTCTAGGTGTTGCGTTGTTGGCATTAACTTTTATGCCCATCCAAACCTGTAATACGAATTCCAGAACTCTTAACACCATAGTGTTTGTTGATATAAAGCAAAACAGGTGTCAAAGATTCCACTGCAATCGCATTTGCCAAAGGACCGGCATCAATACCAACCATACCTGAGGCTTCTACCAATCGTATGACATCTGCTTTGGCTTCAGCATGATCACTACAAACCAGCACATCACATTCAACTTTTTTATCTAAGTCTTTAAGATGAACAGCACTCACGTTCTGAAAGGCTGCAACTACATGTGTTGCATCTCCTAGAATTTTCTGAGCTTCTAATGCAGCAGCATGGCCTTCGGGCAGATGAACTGTGCGTATAGACGGTGGCTTTAGGGGAACGGTAACATCAATTAATATTTTACCCACTAAAGCCGATTTAATTGCATTAAGAGTATCTTTGTGAGCACTATAAGGTACACTTAACACAACTATATCAGCTTGTTGTGCCGCAGAAAGATTATCTGTTCCTAAAACGTACTTCCCCCCAAGCTGAGCGTTCAACTCTTCAGCTGTTGCTTCGGCCTTTGCCGCATCACGAGAACCTATAATGACACGATAACCACTATGCGCCCATCGCAAAGCCAAGCCTGACCCTTCTTTACCTGTTCCCCCCACTACAGCGATAGATAAAAGTAGTAATTCACTTGTTGATTTTTCAGTAGTCATAGTATGTCACGACATCCTTTATTTAGTTATATTTATCATTGCGCCAATGTCTGATAGCGTGCCCATAATGAAGGAGCAAGTTTTAGAGCTTCTGCCATTACTTGGCGCTCATCAAGTACTAAAACCTGACGATTATGCATCAAAACTCGCCCATCAACAATTGTGGTACGTACCATTGACGATTCAAAGCCAAATAAAATATGCCACGCCCAATTATCATTGGTTAAGGGAGTGTAAGGATAATAGTCTACAACAATAACATCAGCCAATGCCCCTTCTGCCAAAACCCCTAAACGCTCGTTAGGGAAAAACGTTTGTGCTAGAAGTGCATTATGTTCAGTAGCCATTTTCGCAATGTCTGCCCCATTAGCACAGCGCGGATCACGATTTACCACTTTATGAAGTAAATAAGCGGCTTTCCATTCTGCCCACATATTATTAGAAAAACCATCATTCCCTAAACACACCTTAATCCCACCGCGTAGCATAGTATCGATAGGTGCTGCCCCAACAGCATTATTCATATTACTACGTGGTTGATGAGTAACCCATGTTCCAGTATCTCGCAGAACCTCAAGTTCCCATGCATCACAGTGTACCGCATGGGCAACTATCGTTTTTTCGCCTAAGATACCAGCAGCTTCTAAGCGATGCACGACACGCTGTCCATAGCGATATAGGCTATCATATTGATCTGCCTCATGTTCAGCAACATGAATATGGAAACCCACATCTAATGCGCGTGCTGCTTCAACACAATCAGTAAGTGTCTTTTCAGAGAGTGTGAGGCTAGCATGTAATCCAAATGTTGCAGCAATACGTTCACGGTGTTTTGCTGATTCTATAAAACGTACATTTTCAGCAATGCCAGCTTGCGCTTTTTCTATCCCATCTCGATCACTAACTTCATAACACAAAACGGCTCTTAACCCAGCTGAATCCACCGCATCAGCGATAATATCCAAGCTACCTTTAATATGGTTAGGGCTAGCATGATGATCAATTAGACATGTTGTCCCATGCTTAATTGCATCCACTAAGCATACTAGCGCACTGTAACGAATTGTTTCAGCATCAAGTGCCTTATCAAGTGGCCACCACAAACGCGCCAGAATTTCAGGAAAATCTTTAGGTGGAATACCGGGTATGCTCATGCCACGAGCATACGCACCATAAAAATGCGTATGAGCACAGATACCTCCCGGCATCACTACTCCCCCTTCAACATCAATAACTTCAGCAGAAGGGTATTGTTGCACAAGCTGTTGAGATGGCCCTAGAGCCACAATATGATTTCCTTCTATGACGAGCCCATGATCATGTAAGATGCCTTGAGTCGTCATCGTTAAAAGTGTTGCATTTTTCAGCAATAAGGTCATAAAAATAACCCTTTGTTACATGACGTTATCTAAGTTATCGCTTGATTAAAACACGATGATCATTCAGATGCAAATCTCTTTAATAATCATCATAATGTAGAGGTATTGTCTTCGGGCCACCCAACCGCTGCACCATCTCTTGGATCATTTGTGCGCTCATCTTAGCAGTCTTCTCAATATCTTCATTCAGATAGGTAGAGGGCGGCAAATAAACAACTTCTTGTCGCTCATGCTTCGGCTTTTGACTTGAGGATGTCGTTGCAATAATTTCGCCCCGTTCAGCGATCAGACGAATTTGAGCATAAGTGGGATAAGTGATCTCTTGTACTGAAGTTGGTGCTGATTCTAAATTCTCCCATACTCGCTCAACAGGCAACCCTTTTTGGCGTAAAACGTGAAATACACGATCCACCAAATAATCAGCATCGCTATACAAATCACGGATATGTTTTGCGCGAAGAAAACGATCTCCTGTTGTATAGATAAAATCAAATGCATAAGGGTTAGGCTTGTTGACAATTGGCGGGGTTTTAGGCATTATCTCGCCCAGTTGGATTTTATGATACCAGTCATGAGCACGCTTATGATGCGCATCTGGAATAATATCAATACGACGCACCAATTCTATCCCTCGACGTTGGGCATAATAATATATGGCGCTTTCTTTTGGTCGGGCAGCAGATTGATTTAAAAAAAACGCTAAATAATCAGCATCAATCCCCTTTGCTGCCCGACCTTGCGGAATCCGATACCAGCGCTGTTCAAGCAAAATTTTTAAATCTCGTTTAGCACGAATCACACCAACGAGAACACGATCTGTTGCGTCCATAGGTCTCTACTTAACAATATTTATAATTATTTTAATACAAATATTAGTAGAGGCCCACTCTCGCATTAAATTCGATGATCAATTGATCGATGTCTTCTATTTGACGGTGAATATCTGACCAATAGGTAGACGATGCCCATTGCGCATCAAGTTCTTCAACCGTTTTCCCTTGTTGTTCAACCCATGTAAAGTACTTCAAGTTATGAATACGCTTACGTTCATAATGGCCTAATTCTTGCACATGAGCGATATTGATACCCCGCAAAAAGCGATGATAATCAGCAATGGCATCTTCTGTTGTATAAGGGCCGTGTCGTTCGCGTTCTTCCTGTAATCGGCTTTGATACAGTTCCATTGAATCAGTATTCAATGTAACAACAATATCGCCTTCTCCCCACTCATAATATTTGGCCATTTTGATCGCGGCCAACATATTCGCAATACCTGATATACCGAACAAATGTAGTTGTTCCACAAAATCCTCAGGTACACCTTGCCGAACCAAATAAGCCTGCCCTGCTGGCTCATTAAATAGACGCATTAAGCGAATCGTGGCTTCATCCTCAATACCTATCACCATATCCATATTGCGGACATTATGAATCCAAGGGATATGTTTATCACCAATTCCCTCGATACGATGTGAGCCATAGCCATTATAAAGCATCGTCGGACATTCTAATGCTTCAGAAGCTGCGATCTTGCTCGTAGGGAAGATGTCTTTAAGATAGTCAGCAGCACCTAAAGAGCCTGCAGAACCCGTATTCAACGCTATACCACGATAACGGTCATTCGAGCCCATTACTCGCTCCAAAACAGAAGCAAATGCCGGCCCTGTCACGCCATAATGCCATAGATGATTGCCCATTTCCTCAAATTGATTGAAGATCATGATCGCATCACCCCGTTCAGCGATCAGTTCATGGCATTTATCAAAAATCTCTTTAACATTGCTTTCAGTACCATAAGTTGCGATCACTTCACCAGCGATATGTGAGAGCCATTCAAAACGCTCACGGCTCATGCCTTCTGGTAAAATAGCAATAGACTCGCAACCTAAAAGCGCAGAATCATAGGCACCACCACGACAATAGTTTCCGGTTGATGGCCAAACCGCCTTTTGATGTTGTGGATCAAACTGGCCTGTAACAAGACGCGGAGCCAAACAGCCATAAGA
>RFGP01000176.1 GCA_003697365.1 Chloroflexota bacterium
ATCAACCCTGTCGGAGACGGTGTAAGACGTGTTTCGCACGCGACCGTTGTGGATGGCAAGAATCCCCTGCCTTTAGGCATGGGGAGTATGTCAAGAAATGTAATGCAAATGCCATCGCATCTATCCCAAAATATAATACAACATTTAAGCAAAGCTCGTCGCTATTAAAGTGCAACTCATTATTGCTTATGCTCGTTATTGCTTATGCTCGTTAAATTCAAATTAATGATAAACTAAGATGAATGCACTATCGCCCAACAAACAGTTATTTATTATGATGGATGCATTTTGCGCATTGATGAACAAAACTTCTGATAAAGGGGTACTTGGACAATGATAAAACAAATTTGGTTGGATTGTAAAAATTGCGGGTGGAGCACTTTATATGAAGAACCCATTAAAAACTGCCCCAGTTGTGGCGATGATATTATTTATGCCCGCTACGATCTAGATGTGTTGCGTGCTCAAAATTGGCAATCATTAATTCAACAGCGTAAGCCCGGCCTGTGGCGTTATCATGAATTATTGCCTATCAAAAAGTCAGCGAATATTGTCACAATGGGTGAAGGCGGAACACCTCTAATTCATGCTGAAAATCTAGGCCGTATGTTAGGGCTAAAATATCTTTATATCAAGGATGAACGCCAAGGTCCCACAGGTTCTTTTAAAGATCGCCAAGCCTCTGTTGCTATATCTGTTATGAAAGAATTAGGAATTGATGAAGCTGTCGTGGCAAGCACCGGTAATGTAGCCATTGCTTACTCAGCATATGCAGCCCGTGCCGGCATAAAATTGTGGGCATTTTTCCCTGATCGCGTCCCCAACGATAAAATACGTGAAGTAGCGCTCTATGGCACTGAAGTCGTTAATGTCACAGGTACTTACGATCAAGCGAAAACCATTGCCGCTAACTTCGCCAAAAGTCAAGGTATCTACTACGATCGTGGCATCAAAAGCATTGCAGCTATGGAAAGTATGAAGACAATAGCATTTGAGATTGCCGAAGATTTAGGATGGCGAGCTCCTGATTGGTTCATACAAGGGGTTAGCGGCGGCATGGGGCCAATCGGTGTCATTAAGGGCTTTGAAGAATTGCGCACGCTTGGTTTGGTAGATCGAGTTCCCGGTTTGGGCATTGTGCAGTCTGAAGGCTGTGCGCCAATGATTGAAGCATTTAACAACGATTGGGCAGTTGCTGTTCCTGTTGAACACCCAACAACTGTTATCGCTACGCTGAGCACTGGGAATCCCGGACGTGCCTATCAACTTTTATACGATATGATGAAACAATACGGTGGTATTGCGGAAAGTGCCAGCGATGAAGAAGCCTTTGACACAACGCGCATCATGGCGCGTATGGACGGCATCTCTGTAGAACCTGCAACAGCAGTCGCCTTTGCTGGTTTAATAAAAATGGTACAACGCGGCAAGATCAAGTCGGATGACATTGTCGTGTTCAATTGTTCCGGACATACCTTCCCAGTTGAAAAGGCTATACTAGGTGAAGAATGGGCACGTCAAGTTGATCTATCTAATATCAGTCCAACTCCATCTGTGCCGACAAAAGGACTCTTATCGGCAGTCAGTAAAGTTCGCTCCCCAATTCGCCAAGTTTTGGTAGTAGAAGACAATGAAGATTCAGCAAGATTGCTGCATCGGATATTAGAAAGCCATCAAGGCTATGCTGTTACCATTGCCCATAATGGCGTAGAAGGGCTACGGTTAGCGCGGAAAATGAAGCCCGATCTTATCGTATCTGATCTCATGATGCCCGAAATGGATGGTTTCCAACTTATTGAGGCATTAAAAGCTGATACTGAAACCCATGACATCCCTATCATCGTTCTTACTGCGAAAGAACTCACTCCTGCAGAACGTCAACGTTTAGCAGGACGTATTGATTCGATGCTACAGAAGGGTTCATTCTTAAATGATGATTTACTACAGCAAATCATCGACACGTTAAATTAAGGATTATCATGCATCAAAAAGGGCGCTTACACCTACCTAAATATGTCTCAGAACGATTAGGGGTTTCTGTGGCCTTGCTCACCCCTGTTTTCTTAGGCATGAATCCCATTTTTGGGAAGCTCGCATACCGAGAAGGTGCAGACCCCTTCACTGTAGCTGCGCTGCGAACAGTGTTAGCCGTTTTCATTTTGTGGGTATTCTATTACCTTTTTGCGCGCCGCTATTTATTCATCTATCCTGCAGGACTTATGAACTGCATTGCTATCGGCGCAGTCAATGGAATTGGCTCTTTAATGTATTATAACGGGCTAAATTACCTAGATGCATCTATAGCTCAGCTGCTAAATGGCATGTATCTTGTTTTTGTCGTTATCCTAACACGTGTAGGTGGGCAGCAAATCGGGATTCGTACAATTATCCGAATTTTTGTGGCATTAATAGGTGTTTTCATCATTACAGGAGGAATGGAAGGGCAAGCCAATTGGCTTGGCATTGGCTTAATGCTAGGAAATGCATTACTGTTTGCTGGCACCATCGTTATGAGTCAACGCGCATTGTATGATATGCCTGCCCAAACGGTGACGTTTTATGTGTTGGCAACAATGGGGTTAGTGGTTTCAATGGCGCGATTCGCTTATGATCTCCCTGTCTTTTCCACGCAAAGCGGTAACACAAACTATGAAGCCTTGCTCCCCATTATTGGATTAGCTATTACAACGGCAATGTCTCGTCTTTTGATGTTTGTAAGCGTAAAAGGATTAGGAAGCGTACAAACTACACTACTTGCTATACTTGAAATTGGGGCATCATTATTGATGGCGTATATCTTTTTGTCCGAAAATTTATCCCCCGTTCAATGGATTGGTGCAGGTGTTTTAGCTTTTAGCTTGTTAATGCCAACCGAAAGTTTGACACCAAAACATTCAAGCCCTATGTCTTATACGCCGTTCTTGGTGCGTACTCGGATCATGCAAAAAGCATTTGAACAAGCCTTTATCGTGGATGAAGAGAGCAAACTTTCCACACAACAAATCAATGCGATGCGCAATATCTACAATTCGGAAAAATATACTACCCTTGAACTCATTGCTGCCGAAAACATCTTGAATGAGAACGATACAGTAGATTAAACTGTTCAAGATTTGAGCCGTGCTTGAAATCCATTACTTCTGTGCTACAATTCGCAAGGCTTAATTGAAAATCACACAGTTTGACAAGCCTGTGTTGCCTTCAAATCAGAAGGTTGTGGGTTTGGTAGACGACTGTGGTCGGCTAAACACAATCAATAAGGAGACTTTGTTACTATGCCGATGGTAAAAATGCGTGAACTGCTAGAAGCAGGGGTTCATTTCGGGCATCAATCCCGTAAATGGAATCCAAAGATGGATAAGTACATCTTCACAAAACGTAATGGTATTCACATTATTGACCTTCAACAAACGTTGGCTGTTTGCCGAGAAGTTTATGATGTTGTACGCGATGAAGTAGCTCGTGGTAGTTCAGTTCTCTATGTTGGCACAAAACGCCAAGCCCAAGAGATCATCCGTCAAGAAGCTGAGCGTGCACACATGCCCTATGTCAATCAGCGCTGGTTAGGGGGTACACTCACCAACTGGTCAACTATTCGCCAACGCCTTGATACCCTAGACCGCTTAGAACGTCAACGTGATAGCGGTGAGCTAGAGCGTCTCACCAAAAAAGAGCGCTTGCTGATTGAGCGCAAAATCCAACGCCTAAACTTTCGCTTGGGTGGTTTGCGCACAATGAAACGTCTACCTACATTACTATATGTAGTGGATACTCGTCGTGAGCAGACCGCTGTGAAAGAAGCCAATATTCTCAATATTCCGGTGATTGCTTTGTGTGATACCAATTCCGATCCTGATCCCATTGATTATGTCATCCCCGCAAATGATGATGCGATCCGCTCCATCAAGCTGTTAACAGGCATGATCACAGATGCGGTTCTTGAAGGTTTCGCGATGCGCAAAGCCTATCGTGAAGATGATCGTGAAGAAGTGGACTTTGAAGAAGCCTTCATGGCCAGCGATGAAGAACTGCTTTCACCATCAACATTAGCAAAAATCCCTGAGTTGGATGACTTCGATGACGATTTCGATTATGATGACGAAGACTAAAGTTCTGTATACAACAAATCCATAAAGAGACCACGCTAAGGAGAGCGAGAAAACAGTGGCAAATATTACTGCACAAATGATCAAAGAACTGCGTGAACGCACTGGGGTTGGGCCGCTCGATTGTAAGAAAGCACTTGAGCAATTTGACGGCGATATGGACGCTGCGGCTAAATTCTTGCGCGAGAAGGGGCTAGCCAAAGCAGATAAAAAAGCCTCACGTGTGGCAAAAGAAGGTATCATTCAAACCTATCAACACTTCAACGGACGCATTGCTGTTATCGTAGAAGTCAATTGTGAAACAGACTTCGTCGCTAAAACTGAAGCCTTCCAAGAATTCGCGCGTGATCTCGCCTTACATATCGCCAACATGGCACCCAAGTATGTTAGTCGTGAAGAAGTGCCCGAATCAGTCTTAGCAGCAGAGCGTGATATTCAACGCAAACGCGCTCTTGATGAGGGTAAGCCAGAGCATATTGCCGACAAAATTGTCGAGGGACGCATGGACAAGTTCTTTGAAGAAATTGTCCTACTGGAACAACCCTTCCTAAAAGATGACTCTAAGACCATCGAAGAACTACGTAAAGAAGTCGTCGCTGCTACAGGCGAAAATATTGTTATTCGCCGATTCGCACGGTTTGAACTGGGCGAAGGCGACGATGAGGCCGCTGAAAGCGAAGAGTAAAGGTTCATTTGATGAATGCAAAAAAGGGATTAGGAAAACTCCTAGTCCCTTTTTTTTAGGGAGACACTATGGAATCAGCAGCATATAAACGAGTGGTTATCAAACTAAGTGGCGAAGCTCTTGCCGGTGAGCACGAAGGTGGTATTGACCCGAAACAGTTAGATTTTATAGCTTCGACCATTCGCGACATTTACAAATTAGGTGTGCAGATTGGCATTGTAGTTGGTGCGGGTAATCTATGGCGTGGCAATATTGGTGTTGCCTATGGTATGGACAACGTAACCGCCGATCATATGGGGATGATTGCCACCGTCATCAACGCATTGGGGTTACGTGATGCACTAGAAAGAGCGGGGATTCCTGCGCGTGTACAAACTGCCGTACAAATGAACCAAGTCGCTGAGCCTTATATCCGCCTAAGGGCGATTCGCCATCTTGAAAAGGGGCGGGTTGTGATCTTCGCTGGAGGCACAGGCAACCCCTTCTTCACAACAGATAGTGCTGCCGCATTGCGCGCTCGCGAAATTAAGGCAGATGTCATCATCAAGGCAACGAAAGTTGACGGCGTATATGACACTGATCCTAAAAAGAATCCTAATGCCAAGAAATTTGAGCGCATCACTTACGGCGAAGCAATTGACTATCGAGTGAAAGTTATGGACATGACGGCAATTACGATGTGTATGGATAATGGAATGCCGCTCATTGTCTTGAATTTCTGGGAAGAAGGTGCTCTCCGTCGTGCGATTCTAGGCGAAAAAATAGGCACCTATATCGGCGATCAACACTAAAAACATCATATATGCAATAGATTGGCGATCATCGGTTTGCAAAAATAGAGTATAATCCCTCAAAATATCATTAATGGGATAGGGATAAGCAAACATCTAAACCATTCGTTAAAGTATGTGGTTTTTAGCACGGAGGCTTTGATGACTCGCCAATGGCCCCAAAATCTCAATGACAATCAACCGCAAGTCGTCGCTGTTCTGATCTTGTTGGGGGTTGTGGCATTGATGATGGGTGGGCTCTATCTTGCTCAATCAACAACAAACATTACAACTGCACGTGATATAAATGAACTCCAAAGGCAGAGGAGCATTTTATTACGTGAAAACGAGCGCCTAAGAGCAGAAATTGCAAACTATCAAAGCATCGATAATCTCATGACACGTGCAGCAACATTAGGATTCGCAGATGCTGATCCTGATGATATTCAATATCTTATCGTTGATAACTATGTCTATGCCCAGCCAACAATTGTTCCCACCCCCATTCAGCCTACCCCTACACCAACGAATTATGAAGACAACTTTGCTGGCTGGCTAGCACGCCAATTCGATGC
>RFGP01000177.1 GCA_003697365.1 Chloroflexota bacterium
GTATTCACTAAGCGAATAATAGGCGTAGGTGATACAAAAACTGTTGGTGATACTTCCGTTGCGCTTGGTGTAATGCTCGGTAGAGAAGTGAGTGTTAGGGTAGTTGTAGGTGTATTGGTGTTGAGTTGACCAATAATGGTAACAGTAGGTTCTAGTTCTGAATCGTCATTGTTAAACAATAAAAAGCCGAGCAGCGCTAAAAGCCCCATAATTGTAATTGCTACAGGGACGATAAAAAATAGTACGCTCATGGCTTGGCGTTGTTGATCAGCTTCTAGCTCTAATAAGCCACGTTGTGCTTGCGTATGGTAAGGGTTCAGTTGCAGGGCACGCTCAAAGTAATCGCGAGCTTCGTGTGGTGGAGAAATGTATCCCAACAAAACAATGGCTTCGACATAATTAGGGTCAATTGCCAAAATTTGCTGCAAAAGACCTCTTGCAGCCATTTCATCACCGCGCTCTGCAGCACTATAGGCTTGTAGAAAAAGCTGGTTAATCTGCTCAGACTGGTTCATTATCGTAATGATTGTTTGATTTTTTGCTAGAGACCAAAGTTCTTTATGATAAGATTAACATAATTCATATAATAACGCTTGGCATGAGTAAAATCAGTACAAAACCGTAGGTTTGGCGTAAGGAAGGCCTTTGCTATAATGGCGAATGTTATTTGACAGCACGTTTTTTAGCAAAAATATAAAGGATAGCTAGAGCATGGCAATTAGTAGGGATGATGTGGTTTACATTGCAGAATTGGCTAAATTACGTTTAAGTGAATCAGAAATAGAGGCTTTTACAGAACAACTATCAGCCATTTTAGACTATGCTCAAGCACTAAGCGCATTGGATACAGAAGCGATACCACCAACAGCATCTGTCATTCCCCAGCAAAGCTTGTTGGCTGAAGATGTTCCACATAATTCTCTAGACAGAGAAATTTTGTTACGTAATGCACCTGATGCAGAAGCAGGGCAGTTTCGCGTAAAAGCTATTCTAGACTAGTTTATAAGGAGCATTGATGAATATTGTCCAATCAGTAGCAGAACGACTTACGGACAACATCGCACGGGCGCTCATTGGCAAACGTCGGGAAATTCGGCTTGTCGTTCTTGCATTATTATGCCAAGGCCATATTTTGCTAGAAGATGTGCCGGGTGTAGGTAAAACAATGATGGCGAAGGCATTGGCTAAGTCAGTCGGTGCAGCTTTTAGCCGTATCCAATTTACGCCTGATATGCTGCCCTCTGATGTAACGGGTATATCGATCTTCAATCAGCGGACTAATGAATTTGAATTCCGCCCCGGCCCTATTATGGCAAATATTGTTTTGGCTGATGAAATTAATCGTGCGACACCTAAAACGCAATCAGCCTTGCTTGAAACAATGGAAGAACGCCAAGTTACGGTGGATGGCACCACATATCCTCTTGAAGAACCGTTTTTAATCATTGCAACACAGAACCCCATTGAATATGAAGGTACTTTTCCACTTCCTGAAGCGCAACTAGATCGCTTTATGATTCGACTTAAGCTAGGCTACCCAAGTTTCCAAGATGAAATCACTATGCTGGATTCGCAACAATATCAGCATCCAGTCGCTGAGTTACGCCAAGTGATTTCAAGTGATGAGCTTTTGAAAGCCCAAGCAGGTATTCGAGACGTGTATTTAAGTCAAGAGGTTAAAGAATATATCGTTAGTATTGTTTCTGCTACACGCCACCATCCTGACGTGTATTTGGGTTCAAGTCCACGTGGGGCACTTGCGCTCTATCGTATGACACAAGCCTATGCTGCAACTACGGGGCGTGATTATGTGGTGCCCGATGATGTTAAGCTCTTAGCAGACTATACGTTGGCACATCGTGTTATCCTAGGCCCCACAGCCCGAACAAAAGATATTTCTGCTAGCACTGTTATTCAATATATTATCAATACTACACCTATACCGGGAGCTACGGTTGGTAAACCCCGCTATGTACAACAGTAGGACGGCATGATTTATCGTCGGAATATCGTCTACATTCTCATTATTAGCAGCTTACTAGGTGGCTTGATTGTTGGACGAAGTTTTTTCTATCAAATCGCCTATGTTTTGGGTTTGGTGCTGATTATTGCGCTTGTTGTAGCATGGTCATCAGTAAATTGGTTGCAAATTCGACGCTGGACATATGTGCGGCGTTTGCAAGTGGGTGATGAATTTGATGAATCTTTCGTCGTGCGTAACAAAAGTTTATTACCAAAATTATGGCTAGAAATTCATGATCACTCTACATTGCCGCATCATAGTACCAGCCAAGTTGTGCCGACGTTATGGTGGCACAAAAGTTATGAATGGCGTATTAAAACTCCCTGTACGCGGCGTGGGCAGTATAAACTGGGGCCTATGACCATTAAAAGCGGTGATCCTTTTGGATTTTATCAGTTTTCGCGGCGCATCGATGCCACTTCAAGCGTATTGGTTTTTCCACCTATGGTGCCACTTTATGATTTTGCTGTATCGGTGGGCAAGCTATCAGGTGGGCAGGCCGTTCGGCAGCGAACATTTGAAACAACTCCTAATGCTTATGGAGTACGTGAATATGCACCCGGCGATAGTCTAAATCGCATTCACTGGAAAACGTCGGCTCGACGTGGAAAATTGATGGTGAAGGAATTTGAGCTTGATCCACTAGGCGATGTTTGGGTATTTCTTGACCTTTCCAAAGAATCGCTAGTGTCCCAAGTGGGTGCATCATGGACTCAAGACTACATTTTACATCCTCGACTTCGTGTTCCTCCCAGTACAGAGGAATATGGTGTTGTCATCAGCGCTTCAATTACACGGTATTTTCTAGAACAAGGGCGTAGTGTAGGGTTTCTGAGTTATACCCCTTATCGTGATTATGTGGCTCCAGATCGTGGCAACCGTCAACTAAATGATGTGCTAGAAATTTTGGCATTTGCTTCTAGTCAAACAGAGCACACCTTGCGAGAAATGCTCGTATTTGAGGGGCATCACTTGCCGCGCGGTACAACGCTAGTATTGGTTACGGCTACGACTCAAACCGACTGGCTTGCTGAGGCTTATGCGCAAGTGCAGCGCGGCGTTCACGTGATTGCGGTGATGATTAACCCTGTCAGCTTTGGGCGCACAATTGTAGACTTTGAACTCTTACGCCAACAAGTTGAATCGGCGGGGATTATGGTCTATGTCGTAAATCGCGATGATCCACTAACCGAAGTCTTGAGTTATCAACCTCACCCTGTGCGTTCTTGGCATCCTCGATAAAGGTCATTGATGAATGATGCATTGGCAGCAACGACTTTTATATCTCACAGTATTTACCAGTGGAATGACAACGCTTGCCGTTGAATTAACAGCTTCACGCTTATTGGGAAGTACGTATGGCACAAGTAACTTAGTGTGGGCGAACGTCATCGGGCTTATGCTAATTTATCTCAC
>RFGP01000178.1 GCA_003697365.1 Chloroflexota bacterium
CCTATCGTTTATCGCTTATTGAACGATGATGGTAAAACAGAAGCTGAATCTCCAGAATATGGTGTTGCAAAACAGCTCAATGGTCATCGTTTGATCATCAATCCGGGTAGCGTGGGACAACCTCGTGATAGTAACCCAAATGCTTCTTATGGTATCCTCCATGTTGAAAAAGCCATATTTGAATATAGACGTATTCCATACCCCATTCATGTCACACAGGAAAAAATGCGTCGTTACGATATGCCTGAACGTCTTATTAAACGTCTAGAGCATGGATGGTAAGGGTAAACAAATCATCTTGCGACACACAGAAATCTTATCTACATCTAAACACAGTATAGTTTAATGAATCATTATAGTCGTATTCCTCGTGGCGTTGCCTTTATCTTTATATTGACGTTGCTTTGGCTATTGGCTGTTGTTTTGAATATATGGGAAAGCCTACGTGGTGATTATGGTTGGCGCTGGGGATATGTACCACCAGATTCATTTCAACGCATTTTGCCGCTCATCACGCTTATGGTCATCTACATCCTCGGATGTTATATTCTGTTTCAGCGTGCCAAAGCGTTAATAAGTTGGATTTTGTTGTTGGGACTTGGTCTAATCGCAGCAAGCATCTATACCCATCATGCACAAGTTATCGACACGCTTTACTTACGGACACTAAGCACAGGAACGACAGGGTGGCATTATGCGGGTGTTCAGATGGACGAGCGCGGTACTGAGGAGATGCTAAGAAAATGGCCCCAAGTCATGGAATCCTTTAAAATCTATTCAGCTCATGTCACGATTTCGCCGCCCGGCATGGCATTAGCTTATCATGCTCTCAATCAAACGCTTGAAACATTAGAGTCATTAGCAAACTGGGCGGGGCCATCCTTACGTTTTCAACAATGCCATAATTATACCTACAATCAAATGAGCAATGCCCAATTAACCTCAAGCGCTATCGGTGGTATTCTGACTCCAATCATAGCCCTATTCGCTATTCTGCCACTTTGGACATTAGGCAGACGTTATTTTTCAGAGACTGTGGCGCGTTGGTCTATTATTTGGTGGCCACTAGTGCCTGCTGTGCTCATCTTCCAGCCATATCCAAGCGTCATTTATCCGTTTCTCACTTTATCCATGACGCTTGTACTAATGCAAGGACTTTTACAAAATCAAAGAAAATGGGTCTTTGGGGCTGGTGTAATGATGAGCGCATTTAGCTTTATCAATTTTTCAATTTTACCGATGCTTTTATTAGCGGGATTTTTGGCGTTAGGCACCTATTTCTATGATCGGCAACAACACAAACGCAACTGGTGGTGGCCTTTTGAGATGGGGGTTTGGTATGGTCTTGGACTCATCACCGTTTGGCTTGGCTATTATCTTCTGTATGGTGTGACATTTTTTGAAATTTTGGAAGCCACTTTTGCTAATCATCTCGATCTCGAACGACCTTACTTCCCGTGGCTATTTTTACATCTCTATGATTTTGCCTTTTTCTTAGGTTGGCCGTTGTTGATCTTTGGAATATGGGGATTGTGGCACGCCGTAAAGAAAACACGGCATAAAAACATCATTATCATAGGCTCTGCACTAATTTTAACCCTATTGATCCTTGATGTCTCAGGTACAGCAAGAGGAGAGACAGGTCGTGTATGGTTGTTCTTTATGCCATATTTTTTGTTATTAGCGGCATATTGCATTCAACAACTTAATAATCCCATGATAGGATGGCTATTAACGAGTGTGCAAGGTGGTATTGTTATTGGCCTAGTTGCATTTATCCCTGCTATCAATACTGATTTAACTATGCCTCCGAACCTACCACTGACACCAACCTCTCCATCAAAGCCATATATTGAAAATGGTAGCATTTTTGATGATAAGATTGTCTTACAAGCCTTCACTGGGCAAGTTATCCCCGCTAATGATAGTGAAAATAAGCAAGCACTACTCCAACTATGGATACGCTGGAAAGCCATCGACAACGTAGAATATCCATATTACATAGGCATTCTACCTATCAGTCCTGATCGCGAAGCCCAACAAGCTATCGTTATACAGCCTTTTGAGGATGGAAAATTTCCGATGACTTGTTGGTCACCTGAGTACGCCTCACTTGTAGATTATTATGAAATTCCTATTGAAAACTTTGTAGAAGGAGAATGGTGGGCAAGTATTCAAATTTTGACTCGTGACGGTATTACACTAGAAGTTCAGCATCAAAACGGAACAACCGAACAACAAGTTGGGATTGGGCCATTCCAATCTCAATAAAGTGGTACGGGAAACGACCTAATCCCATTAGCGTTAACTTTGATAACTTGCTCATGCTAGAAGGATATGATATTTCATCGCGTTCGCTTAAAGTCAGCGTATTCTATTTTAATAAAAACAATGAAACAATAAATTTACCGATTCTCGTGCATCGACAGAGTCGCTTATCATACTCAACATATTTGAGTTGGGTACACATAGAAAATTAAAAAGCTTTAAAATGCGAAAAACCACCGTAGTGGTGGTTGGCGTTGGGGGGATATATGA
>RFGP01000179.1 GCA_003697365.1 Chloroflexota bacterium
CGTACAACCTGTACTGCTACAATAAGCACGAAGAAACTGATCACAACTCGTGTTATCCACGCCATTTCAAAATAATCAGCATTTCCTACAGCACGCGCTAAATCGTCTAATAGTAGCATATTGGCATAAAGAAACACCCCTTGCACTATTACCCCCGCCCAGCCATGCTTCGCAAGTGCAGATAGATAACCGCCAACAAATCCCGCTAAGCCATAACCAACAAAGCCGCTCAGTCCTTGCCCAAAAACAGCCATGCCAAACATACCAAACAAATAACCCGCCAATAAAGCAAAAAGCCAAGGGGATAATTGCTGGAGTTGAGCACTTAGTACTCCCCACATCAACAATAACATCAACAAAGGTAGCAAAACGACATCCGATAAAACAAGCCAAAACCAAACTTCTTCAAGGTTTTCAACGCGATAAATAGCGGGCGGCATATAATCATTGATGTTCAAAATGTAGTCTTGCACCATTGACATAAACCACCATGCTATCAACCACGTTGCTAGACCCGCCACCCCGCTTGCGACAATAACAATTGAATTAGGATTCAACTCAACAACATCAGATATACGCCAACCAGCCCACGAGTAAAGTAAAAATGCCCAAAATCCTAGTACAAAACAAAGTATTATTGTACGTGGAACAATAGCAGTACTCTCTTGATAGAGTGCTGCTATTAGCGCTGCTAAGCCAATCGCAAGAGCGATAAACCATAAACTGACATAAAACTCTTGTTGAACGCTACGCTGTTTAGACATTAAGTCCATTCCCTGAATCTTTACCCAAACAAAAAAACCCCTGCTGGGGTTAGATAGATTTAGAAACTAACATACTTTCCACATCTAGAAGCGGAAGCTCCTGAGTAGCCACCAATAAGCTCTTAGATGCTTTTTCAATGGCGGCATGGAGCATTTCGACAAATAGGCTAATGGCTACAGCTACTACAACCGCCTTCAGAAGTAGTTGTGCCTTCAGAATTCTTCGGTTTGAAAGAACTGCCACAACCACAGCTTGAAACAGCATTAGGATTATCAATACGGAAGCCGCCGCCAACAAGCGCATCAACAAAATCAATCACTGCGCCTTGAACATACATCAAACTTGTGGGGTCTATAACGAGCTTTAACCCTTTAGTTTCAACTATAGTGTCGGTTTCTTGAGGGTTCGCTTCAAACGCCATGCCATATTGCATACCAGAGCATCCACCGCCTGCCACAAAAACCCGCAGAGCGTAGGTGCTATCAAGTCCGCGCTGGGTAAACAATTCTTGAATCTTTGTGGCCGCAAGAGGAGTTACTGTTAGAATAGACTCTTGAACTTCTGGTTCTACATTTTGTTCTTTAATTTCAGCCATGATTATATTCTCCTGCTGATTCCAACTTGGCTGTCCTATAAAGTGTACCTTGTATAACATAGAGGGTCAATATTAAATTGAATATTCATTTGCATTATTCAGTAATTGAAACGGCATCTGCTGGAATATAATAATCACAGCTTTGTGCTCCCTCAGCAATACGATCAAGGCGACGTGGGATAACACCCAGTAACTTAGTCATTAAACGTATGTCAAGATAACAAAGATCATCGTGTGTTCCAGAAAGTTTCTCAAATGGACAATTTGTTGTACTCAAAATCCAACCTGATTGATCTTCCGCTCTACGCCAGCTCGCTTGATAGCCCTGCATATTCAAAAACTCCGTCACATAATCTAAACGAATCGGCATAGAGACATCAGGAATAACCACATCAGCTGCCATTTGATCAGCAACCCCCTCAATAATTACATTGACTTGGTCGCTGGGCAAAATACTATGGAGCTGCTCCAGCAAAACGTGAGCTAACTCCGCATAGTTATTAGGGAATAAATCCAACGCTTTTTCTGTTAAACGATAGACATATTGCGGCCTACCGGGAGTATCACGCCGACGCACAGCAGGAGCCTCAACAAGCCCATTTAAACGCAACACATCTAAATGATGACGCACAGTCGCAGCTGTGACACGCTTATCAGTACGAGCATGAAGCTCTTCTACTATTTCATCTACGGTGGCTTCATGTTGCGTTTTTAGAATTTCAAGAATGTGCTGACGGGTCTCTTGAATCATATCAAATACCCTATAATTCTTATAATTTGTGATAGATTTATTATTTTAATCATAGCAGTCATTTTCATTAGCTGTCAAATTATATAGGTTCTTCGATATTTCTTTTCTCAAAAAATAAAAAGCAAGAAAGCGATAGCTAAAGCACCTATGGCATGTTATGATGATCAAAGATTGTCCTAAAAAATATCTTTTGATTGTCTCTACGAACCCCTAAAGACCCTCTGTAATATCTATATCATTGATAAAGGAGTATCTTAAATGTCCTTATCACTGCAAATTGATCGCGAAAGTCGTTGTCCTATCTATCAGCAAATAGTTAATCAAATTAAACGTCAAATAAGTATTGGTGATCTGCCGGCCGGAACGCGCCTTCCTGCAGTACGCCATTTAGCCTTTATGCTAGGTGTAACACGATTAACAGTTCATAACGCTTACGCTGAGTTGCAAGCTGACGGATGGGTAGAAGCAACTGTTGGTAGAGGTACATTTGTGAAAGCAGGACTAGAAGTTGAAGCACTGCTCGCACAACATTTAGAACACCATCGCCATCGCTTACACTACTGCTCTGACATGCATCGCTTGCTAAATACGGGCACACTTCTAGCGCTAGCCTATGCCGTTCCTGACATTAGTCTTGTCCCTAGCACGCAAATTCTTGAAGCATTCAATCAAATCAAATCAGATGCAGCAGCGCTATTACATTATGGTGGTCAAGATGGTGACCACGAATTGCGCATCGAACTCACCGAGCACCTCAAAGAACGTGGCATTAACACACTGCCCGACAATATTCTCATCACAAGTGGGGCAACACAAGGACTTGCACTCATCACCCAAACACTCGCACAACGCGGAGATAAAGTATTGGTTGAAGTGCCCACATACTTAGGTCAAATGAAAGTTTTCAATGTCATGGGCGTTGAGCCGGTGGGTGTGCCGATGGATGAGGAAGGTGTTATTATCGAGAAACTCATCGACGCTATAGAAAAGCATAAGCCAAAATTTATTTCACTCATTCCTAACTATCATAACCCCACAGGTGTATTGATGAGTGAGGAACGTCGACTCGCTGTGCTAGACATTGCTAACCACTATCGTATTCCTATCGTAGAAGATGATGTGTACGGGTTACTAACCTATGAAGAAAAAGCCCCACTAGCCCTGAAAGCGCTCGATAAAACAGATAATGTTATCTATATTAGTAGCGTCTCAAAAACAGTTGCGCCGGGCTTGCGTATTGGCTACATCACCGCTAATGCTCAACTCCTTGATAAATTTACTCAACTACGCTGGGCTACAGAACTAGGCGGTACTCCTCTTATGCATCGTGCGTTGGCGATCTTCTTTAGGGAAGGACACTTCAAACATCATATGAAGCGCATTCTACCGATCTACAAAGAACGACGTGATGCAATGCTAAGTGCACTAAGGCGTTATATGCCAACACATAGCACTTGGACGAGTCCTAGGGGTGGCTTATGTATATGGGTTAAGTTGCCTCCCAAAGGTCAATATAATGATCTCTACCCAGCAGCTTTAATGAGAGGCATTGTTTATACACCCAACGAAGCATTTTTCACAGAATATAGCGATGAATACTATATGCGCCTTTGTTTTGGCAGCCAAGACCCCTCCACTTTAGAAACAGCAATTCACGTTTTAGCAGAACTTATCTATGAACGTATTGAACTTTACCAACCAACAAGGATAACTGTATGACTGCTCATCATCCAAACGTTTTGTACATTGGCAACTACTCACGAATGAATAAGATTAAGGAAGTTGTAGAGGCTTATGACTGGTGTATATTAGCACCTACAATTGTAGAAGAAGCCCTCGCTTTTAAAGTCTTTTACATGCCTGATATTGTAGTTATTGATGGTGTTGTTGATCACAATTTCAGCTTGACATACTCCCCATGCCTAAAGGCAGGGGATTCTTGCCATCCACAACGGTCGCGTGCGAAACACGTCTTACACCATCTCCGACAGGGTTGATGCC
>RFGP01000180.1 GCA_003697365.1 Chloroflexota bacterium
GCTAAGGCAGCCGAAATGGTCAATTGCCTTGCCGAGTGAAGTCGGCAACTCGTCGCAGGCTAGAGCAGATGATAAGTGGGCGTTATCACGTGTTATCGCCACGTGATGAACACCGCTTCTGGCTCTCCGGATAGAAACATGCATAGAATTTTAGTTTTGCAATAGCCCATTGAGCAATTGATCATCAACCCAATCAGCAACCCATGGATAACGATAATTGCGCCCATTCCATGTAGCGTTTGCGGCAATCAAGGCATATAGTGGCATAAAGACAAAAACAACTAACACGCTCATAATGCCTGCAAGGAAAAGAAGTAGGCCAAACAATATTAAGAAGGGGATACCAATAAGCAAGAAACTTGCGACGGCAGAAACAATCGTTACAGCAGCGAGTATGAAAAGAACGATGATAGCACCAATAGTGCAAACTGTTTGAAATGCAAATGCTTGTAGGGCATGAAACGCCACATATTCCGAGCGCTTCCGAAATGCCAAGTAGATGCCTAAGGGGACTAATAACACCAATAATATTGAAGGCAATGTCACTACCCCTACCATAGCAAGCGGTATCAAAACTGCACTGGCATGAGCAAGCGCAGCCCATATTCGATCGCTATCATCCTTTGCAACAAGCCTGCGTCCTTTATAGCGATGACGAGGTGGGGCTTCAAAATTCCGTACACGTTCCCATATTCCACTAGACTCACCGCGTTTTGCTTTTGTAGTATAGGGCGGTACATCGTTTGTTGTGCCAAAATACTGTTCTTCATAATCTTGTACAATATCCTCATCTCTTTCAGGGATATTTGAAGTTTGGCTTGAAGTAACTCGAACTGGAATCTCAATGGTTCCATCTTCATTTACATCATAATTTAGATTAGTCACAGTACAACTCCTTTTCTTCTAGGATACGATCACATCTTCTTTGATCCACAATACGTAATCATCTCTAAAAGAGTTGCAAAAAAAATAAAGCCGCATCGTCTACTGCGGCTTTAGAATGCCCCCGAGAGGATTCGAACCTCTGACACGCGGTTTAGGAAACCACTGCTCTGGCCTCTGAGCTACGAGGGCAAATGCAAGGGTAATATAGCCTTAAAAGCCTTAATCGACAAGGCAAACTTTACAGTAGCCTCGTTAATTATTTTATTCTTCAGTTGGAATGAAGGTATGATCATCTGGCAAATCAGATTCTGAGTTTGATGTTGTAGGAGTTTCCGAGCTTTGCGCAGAAAAAGTAGATAAACGCTTACGACGAGGTAGAGGAGATGGTGTTGTAGGAATGGGCATAGCGCTAGGGGTGGGAGTTGTATTCACAGCCAAAGTATTACTCGGCATCATGTAATAAACAGGTTGTTGTGTTTGGACTTGGGGCACCTTCAATAATGATGCTAAAATGAGAAAGCTAATTCCAACAAATGTTAACAAAGCAACAATCGCAAAGATAGCAGGCGCGAAACTACTAAATAGCAAACCGAGCAACTCAAAAATCAACACATATTCAGTATTTGTGTTACCAGATAAAGCGGCGCGTTGTGGATTGGCAACGAGATTATAGATATACGGCAATAATGGGAATAGAGTCAAAAAAGCCGTTTCTATCATTGCAAGGCCTGTCCACAAGAAGAACCCTTTTGCCGATCTTATAGCAAACACAATTACTAAAGACATTAGCATAATTGGCAAGAAAAGCAGTATAACAATAGCGTTGTCTACAAAAATCAATATACGCCGTATCTCAAATGCGCTGCGATCAAATTCTTCTAATTCGGCAGAATTTCGGCTTAATTGTCTGCGTAAATCTAGTTGATAGTCGGGCAAGTTTCCTAGCTCAGAGAGCATGTATGTGCGCGCTTGCTCAAGATAAGTTCTCAATAATGCCAAATTTTCTTCACCGGGATTACAAGGCGGCAAACCTCCTATTTCGCTATCGCTTGCAATTAGCGTATCAATAAGTTGTAATTCAGCATCTGTACAATCGTCAAAGCGGCGAGTTTCTTCGATGATAGCATCTATAATCGCTATGCCATTATCGCCTGCTAACGCTTCAGCGATAGGGGTCATATCTGCTTGAATATTGAGTGATTCATTTTCAAACTTACGATAGCTAAAGAAGTTATTGAGATTGGTTTTGAGTAATTCTTTCAACCAATTGGGATCGAATTGATCGCCTAAAATAGCTTGTAAGCGCTCACGTTCAATATTAAGTATCATCTGGGAAAAAAAAGAAAGCGCTTTGCTTTCCTCATTTTTGCCATGATTATCAGCGGAAACACTCATAATCCCAGAAGTTGCAGGTAATACAAAAAGCGCCATATCCTGATAGGCTTCATCACTTAAAGAATCAGCGTATTCATCCGCAACTGATAACGCTTGCCATATAAACACTGTCCAAATGGAAAGTGGAGCAATGATAGCAATCATCGCTAATAATAAGCACCCAATTGAACGTCCCACAAAACGCATAAATAACTCCTGATATAAAGCTAGAGATAATCGCTCTCATATACTCCCGCTAAACCAACAACATTGAGAGATTCACCTTGCTGAGTATACAATTGAGTTGATGCTAACGCCTCAGTTGCTTTAACTACTGCCAAGCCAACAAATTTTTCTGGTGTTGTTGGCAATTGGGCCACACTGGTGATCTCACCAACTATACGCCCCTCAGCATTCAGTAGCGCTTGTCCCGTTGTTAAATGTGTTGTGTCGGTCGATATGCGAACCATCATCTTTGCGAGCTTGCCGCGACTATCCATCCGCGCAATGATTTCTTGACCAGTATAACACCCTTTATTAAAACTAATTGTATCCCATAAACCAATTTCGAGGGGTATATAATCTTCGGTCAGCTCATGTCCTGCCAAAGGCAACCCTGCTTCTATTCGTAGGGCATCATAGGCTGAAAACTCAGCCGCAGGAACATCATTCTGTTCTAACCACTTAAAAACTTCTGTCATAGAATGTTCAGGGGCAATAATCCAGTAGCTAGGTGCTTCGGCGATAGTATCACTGTATACCAATGTTAAATCTTGATGCTGACTAAAATCATAGCGTTTTGTCGGCAACGGCTCAGGCCACCAACTAGACAAAAGTTGTTGTGCTTGCTTGCCAATCAAAGCAATATGGCGTGTTGATGTCGTAATATCCTGCAATTGAAGGCGATCATTCCAAAAAATATTGCGGCGCAAGAAATTAAGAAAAGCCTCATGACGATTCGGTTGTGTAATGATGAGTACTTGCTCACCTTGATTTAAAACAACCACATAATCCAAAATGCGCGCTGTTGCGGTCAGAAATAGCGTTGCTACCCCCACACCTTGTGGCAGATTGATAAGTTTGTTTGTTGAGATACGGTTCATTAATTCTAGCCTATCGCGATCGGTTGCTAAGATGCGCCCATATGCCTGAAAATCAACCCATAAGGCATGATCGTAGGCTGTTTGATACCAGTTCATTGTAGTCCACGCTTTCAGCATAACTATTGCTATATCTTTTCATTTAGTAGAATATAAAATAAACAACCCTAACTTCCCATACTTAAAATTACGCGAAAAAAGGCTAAGCAGTTGCGAAACAAATCCGTTTTAGAGGAGAGTATCGTATGCGTTTCGATGTCTTAACCCTATTCCCTAAAATGTTTGAAGGGCCAACGACTGAAAGCATTCTCAAGCGCGCTCAAGCGGCAAATTTAATCGAAATACATTTACATAACATTCGTGATTATGCTTTTGACAAACATCACATTACAGATGATACACCAGCAGGTGGTGGTGGTGGTATGGTCATGAAAGTAGAGCCCATAGTCCTTGCCGTAGAAGCGCTCAATTTACCCCCAAAAACCCCTGTAATTTTAACTACCCCCCAAGGACGTGTTTTCAACCAAAAGGTTGCACGCGAACTTGCGCAACATGAGCGCATTGCAATTATTTGTGGACGCTATGAAGGTGTTGATGAGCGCGTGCGTGAACTTGTGGTTACTGATGAGATAAGCATTGGGGACTATGTCTTGACGGGAGGAGAATTGGCAGCTATGGTGATTATTGATGCTGTTTCACGATTGGTGCCGGGAGTATTAGGGGCGCGCTGGGCTGCTGAGGAAGACTCTCATGCGATGGGATTATTAGAATATCCCCAATATACACGTCCTGCAGAATTTCGAGGGCTTAAGATTCCAGAAGTGCTTACCAGCGGCAATCATCAAGCGGTCGAGGTTTGGCGTAGACGTGAGAGCTTACGTCGCACTTGGGAAAAGCGCCCAGACATGCTTCAAACCGCACAGCTTACAGATGAAGATCGCGCTTTTCTAGAAACATTAAAAACCAAGACTGATCAATCTCATTAGCGACTTTTCAACGCTCAGCATGGTACAATAAGAAAGTTAACTCTATCAATAAAGGTATAGGTGAATGCCTGCACCAGAGAAAGATGTGCCACCTTCTCGTAGGCATAAGACATCATCAAGTGCGTCTCAATCATCCCAAAAGCTCACTCGAACGCACTCTCGCGCTTCATCAGCATCACAATATCGACGCACCATTATATCTGATGAACCAAGCAATTGGTTTCAGCGTGTACGATATACTCTACAAGACCCAATTGCTTTTCGAGAATTTCGGGAAGGGCTGCCATCTTGGTTTGATGAATTTGGGGCCTTTTTTTTCATTGTTTTAGGCATACTAACTTTTACAGCATTAATTAATCCTAGTGGCACGTTAACCCAGCCTTTTGCCTATGCATTAACTATTGCATTTGGCAATGGGGCATATCTAATTGGATTAACACTAATTTTTGTAGGAGCAATGCTGCTCTTGTCGCGAGTTGATTTATGGATTAGTTTTAGTTGGACGCGACTTTTAGGAGTTGAAGCAGCATTCTTAGCATTTTTAGGTTGCCTGCATTTGCTTTTGGCACATGAAGAACCACGAGCCTTTGCACGCGAAGGACGTGGGGGTGGCCATGTTGGATGGGCTATTAGTAGTTTGTTGCTTGATGTTATGGGCTACCAAACGACGCTGATTTTTTTAGGTAGCATTTGTGTTGTATCATTCATCATAATAGTAGGTATTCGGCGGCAAAATATAAGGAGAGCGATTTTGCTATTAAGCGAAACTTTACAATACTTAGCAAATCGTATCTCTCCTAAGTCACTATCAATAACAGATGACTTGCCTTTACCACAAACCCAAAACAAAACTCGGTCATCTAGCTATCCAGCCCTCACAGCACTTGATGATATGTCAAAACACAAGGGCAACCAATCGCGGCGCTATCGTCGTTTTCGCCGAACAAGCGCAAAAAAAACAGATACGCCTAATAATCAAAGTGTAGAACCCAATCCTGAGCAATCTGCACAATCTTTGTCCGATGAAGATTGAATCATTTTGTCGAGAGACTAATGACTGAAGAACAATTTTACCCAGAAGAAGATGACACACTGATAGATGAAGATATTGATGATCTTCTTTCAGAAGCATATGATGATGAACGTCCGCCTATCGCCATCAACATTAATGGGCGCGTCATCGAGGCTGAAATGCCAGAGCGAAATATTCGCGTAACACGTTTAGATGGCAGTACAGAGCCTTCGCCCGATGAAGAAGAAGAATATACAACCATTATCATCAATGGTAAGGAAGTGCGCGTACGCCAAGATCGTCCGATCAAAAAACGCCGTGTAAAACGCGCAAGTAAAGTACGCACTGTAAATGGTAGGCGTGAATTTGTTGTGCAGGGGTATCAAGATAAAGTAAAAGTGGGACGACGCTCTAAAAACCTGCCAGATTTGGAATTGTTGCAATATAGCGAACTCAAACTTCCTACAAGCGAAGAGGTGAACTTCCGTGCAAGGCTTATCGAAGATACTATGCTTGAATTCGATATTGATGCCGATGTTGTGGATGTGCGCGTGGGGCCTACTATCACACAATATGCTGTGTCTCCTATCAAAGAAGTAGTAGACGAAAATGGTGAACCACAAGTCATTCGTACACGTGTTAGCAAAATTGCTGCCCTTGCTAATGATTTAGCTCTAGCACTTTCCACTAAAACCCTACGCATCGAAGCTCCAGTCCCCGGTCATAGTTATGTGGGAATTGAAGTTCCCAATCAAGAACCCAGTATTGTTTCTTTACGTGCTTTGCTTGAAACAGAACAATTTTACCAAGAACGTAAGCATCCTCTCGCCGTGCCGCTTGGCCGTGATGTCTCTGGAGAGCCTGTTATTATAGACCTCGCACGGATGCCGCATTTGTTGATGGCTGGTACAACGGGATCGGGAAAGTCAATAGGTTTACGCTCAATGATCACTTCATTAGTCATGAGCAATACACCCGATGCAGTGCGTTTAATAGTCCTTGATCCGAAAATTGTTGAGTTTTCTCAGTTTAATGGATTGCCACATCTCATTGGCCCAGTCGAAACTGATCCAGAGCGAATCATTGGTGTTTTACGTTGGGCAACCCGTGAGATGGATCGGCGTTATGCTTTGTTAGAGCAAGAGAAAGCGCGCAATATCGAAGCCTATAACGCCATTTTAGGGCGACGACGCAAGGATGAACACATGCCCTATATTGTCATTTTTGTCGATGAAATTGGCGATCTGATGATGTTATATCCTGATGAAACAGAAAAAACGCTTACCCGTTTAGCTCAGAAAGCACGCGCTGCTGGAATGCATCTTGTCGTAGCAACACAACGCCCAAGCACGGATATTATTACAGGGCTTATTAAAGCAAATTTTCCTGCGCGTATTTCATTTGCTGTTGCCTCAGGTACCGATTCACGTGTTATCCTAGATTATACAGGCGCAGAGGCTTTAATCGGGCGTGGCGACATGCTCTTTCTTGGGCCAGATGCTGCTGGGCCTAAACGCATACAAGGCTGCTTTGTCAGCGACGAAGAAATTGATGCCGTTGTCCAATATTGGAAAGATTGGCACCAAGAACAAATTGAAGCTGGTAAAATGGAGGAACCAAGTACTCCTCCTTGGGAACAAGCGGTCACACGGCTAGAGGCATTGAGTGATTTAGACCCAGTTTTAGAAGAGGCATTAAATGTCGTTGTGCAAGAGGGGCAAGCCTCAGCTTCTTTGTTGCAACGTCGGCTTGGTGTGGGGTATCCTCGCGCTGCGCGTCTCATCGATGCCTTGCATGAATTAAGTATCGTTGGCGGCCCCCAAGCAGGCGGAAAAACTCGTGAAGTCTTGGTTCGTTCTATTGATGATGCTCGCCGTATGGTGAAAAATAATCGGCGTAAACAACGCTATTGATAAGGATACATTATGCTAGGATTAGTACAGCGTTTTGAACGGTTTGATCGTGGTGTACAAATTATCGCTGAAAATGCGACGGCTTTAATCGTTTATCTTACACCCAGCATCATTCAAGTTCGCGTATCAACAACAGGTACATTCAAACCGTTATTATCTTATGCGTTGTCTTCAGACTTTAAACCTGCCCCCGTAGAAGTTCAAATTACCGATAGTGCTGAAATCATTGATATGCGCTCTGATAAATTACGTTGTGAAGTATCGCATGTAAATGGAGCGCTTCATTTTAAACTGCCGAATGGGCGCACCGTCAGTCAAGATACTGGTAATTGCTTGCATCACGATGGTGAAGCAGTTTCATGGACACGCCAACTGTCCCCTCAAGAGCACTGTTTCGGTTTAGGAGAACGTGCACTAGGACTGGATATGCGGGGCAAAAAAGTTAAGCTCTGGAACACCGATGCGCATCGCTATGAGCGTGGCAGTGACCCGTTATACTTTAGTATTCCTTTTTACGTTGGTGTTCACCCTGAATATGCGCTTGGTGTTTTGTGGGATAATCCAGCTCGTGGCGAAGTAGATATGGGGGCTACTAACCCCGAACAAATGACAATTCAAAACGAAAGCGGTGAAATTTGCTTTTATGTCATGGCAGATCGACGAGTAGATGGCGTGCTGACAAACTATTTTGAACTGACAGGCCGCCCAATTATGCCGCCACTCTGGATATTTGGATACCATCAATCAAGATATGGGTATCAATCTTCATCAAAATTCCGTGAGCTGATGGCAGAATTTCGTAAACGAAGCATCCCCTGTGATGTCTTGCATTTTGACATTGATTATATGGATGGCTATCGTGTTTTCACTTATGACAAAACCGCTTTTGGAGATATGCCTGTTTTGCTGCGCCAAATGCAAGAGAAAGGCTTTAAATCAATCGCTATTTTAGACCCTGCCATCAAAGTAGATGAAAATTATGCAATTTACAAAGATGGCTTAGCAACAGATATTTTTATTAAAGATAAAAGCGGAAAGCCATTTGTAGGCAAGGTTTGGGCGGGTGACTCTGTATGGCCAGATTTTACAAAGCCGCAAACGCGCCGCTGGTGGGGAAAACTGGTCGCTCAATTTGTGCAAACAGGTTTTGATGCTGTTTGGAACGATATGAATGAGCCATCAGTATTCCATCCTGATCCTGAACAAGTTGTGACCACATTGCCGGATGACTTGCCCGTTGATTGGGATGGTCATGGGCGCGATCAAAAAAGCGGTGGGCACAATGTTTATGGTATGCAAATGACCCGTGCTTCTTACGATGGTTTGCGCCGTGCACGCCCTGACAAACGGCCTTTTGTCCTTACACGTTCAACTTATGCGGGCGGTCATCGTTATGCTGGCGTATGGACAGGCGACAACGCCTCATCTTGGGATCATATGAAGCTCTCCATTAGCATGTTAATTCATGCAGGGCTTTCTGGCATGGTCTTTGCGGGGCCAGATATTGGCGGTTTTTTCGGTACACCAGAGCCAGAACTTTATGCACGTTGGATTCAGATGGCTGCATTTTTCCCCTTCTGTCGTACGCACACCATGAAAGATACCCCTGATCAAGAGCCTTGGAGTTTTGGCAAAGAAGTAGAAGATATTGCGCGCAAATATCTCACTTTGCGTTATGAGCTTCTGCCCTATCTTTACTCAGCATATGCTCAAGCCTCAACACAAGGCTTGCCCATGATACGTCCTACATTTATGCATGATCCTAAAGATGAAAAATTATACGAACAAGACGATGCATTTATGGTGGGAGATGCATTATTTATCGCACCTGTTCTTGAAAAAGGGGCCACAAGCCGCGAGCTTTATTTGCCGCGTGGTGTTTGGTACGATTATTGGACACATAAACTCATCGATGGTTCGCGTACTATCACTGTACAAGCTCCTCTTGATCATCTCCCATTGTATGTTCGCGCTGGGCATATTCTGCCGATGTGGCAACCTATGCAATATGTTGGACAAAAACGCATAGAAGAGATGAAATTACGTGTGTTTGCTGGCCCGGGAGAATCCGCTATTTATGAAGATGCTGGCGAAGGTATGGAATACTTAGA
>RFGP01000181.1 GCA_003697365.1 Chloroflexota bacterium
CGCGTTAAAGTGGCCGCTCGTCAAATTCTAGAGCAACTTACACCAAATGACTATATTGCTCTCATTTCTTACGCCGATAAAGCCACAGTTGAATATCCTAGCCAACCTGCTAAAGATGTAAGTGAACTGCGCAGTATCATTAACTTGTTACGCGCAGGCGGTTCTACAGAAATTTATCAAGGATTGCTGGCTAGCTATGAACAAGTGAAGCGTAATTTTAGCCGCAACGCAGTAAATCACATTATATTAATCACTGATGGCCGAACTTATGGCGATGAAGAGTTAGCCTTAGCGTTAGCAAAAGAAGCCGCTGAAACCGGCATTGGCATTAGTGCTATGGGAATCGGTGATGAATGGAATGATGAATTTTTAGATGCACTAGCCTCACACACTGGAGGAGCATCAAGTTATATCAATTCACCAATGGCGGTGTCTCAATTTTTAGAAGATCGCATTATGAGCTTAGGGCAATCTTTTGCTGAAAGGCTGAGGTTGGTTATTGCTCCAGATTCTGATGTAAAAATAGAATCTGTGTGGCGCTTGTCACCACATGCACAACCACTAGACTTCAACGAACAACCAATTCCGCTTGGCACACTAGAAAGCCGAAGACCTATGCGGGTTTTAGTACAACTTTTATTGCCCGAAAACATGAAAGAAGATTTTCGCCCTATCGTGCGCCTTGATGTCACTGGAGATGTATTACTACATGGTGAACGCGAGCGTTTAGTCTATAAAGTGGTGAAAGAACAATCTATAGATGTACAAAAAGCCCCACCCCATGATGAACCACCGCGCCCCATTATAGATGCCTTAGGGAAGCTAGCGCTATATCGAATGCAAGAAAAAGTAGAACAATCGGTCACACAAGGCCAAATTGTAGAAGCAACACGTCAGTTGCAAAACTTAGCAACACGTTTATTAGAGATGGGACAAGAAGAACTCTCAGCGATGGCACGTCAAGAAGCTACTCGCATTTTGAAGACGCGCACATTGTCCGAAGAAGGCCGCAAAGCCTTAAAGTATGGAACACGCCAACTCCTAAGCCCACCTCAATTATTACCACCAAGAACTGAGTAGGCTTGAAAGGAATTTCCCACCCATGATCTTATGTTCATTTTGCAATCATGGTAATTTAGAAGGTGAGTTATTTTGTGTAGAATGTGGCAACCCATTAGATGGAAGTCAGCATATTGAAACACGCAAATTTGAAGAGTTACAACAACAGCAAACTGCTGGAGCCAGACCTTTTTGGGGAACTACTCAATTTAGCAAAACAGCCACAGTTATTATTAAAATCGAATCTGCACAGCAGCCTTTAGTATTAGAAGAAAACGGTCGCTTTACTGTTGGGCGCGTTGATATACAAACTGGCAATTATCCTGATATTGATCTGACACCTTATGGTGGCATTGAGCAAGGCGTATCACGAATGCACGCCTGTTTTCGGCGCACTGATGAGGCTTTAACTATCGAAGATATGAACAGCGCTAATGGAACCTACCTAAATGGGCAACGCATGGTACCAAACCAACCTCGTGTTTTGCAAGATGGCGACGAAATTCGATTTGGTAAACTTGTAACGCGAATTTACTTCAAATAACCACAGGAAGAACCAGATGCCTTATACCTTGTATGTTCATGTGAATGATGGAGAACCTTTTCTGGGCGAAATTGATGAAATGCCTGAACCAACCGCACAATTTTTAGTATTGAATAACCCTCGTTCTCGTGATGGCAAAGAATTACGCTATTTGCTAGATGAAGTGACACAGATCATTGTGCCATGGTGGCGTATTAATTATATTGAAGTCATGCCATCAGAAGAGTCTGAAGGTGTGTTTGACATCTTTGGAGATAGCACATTATGAGCACAAACAAATTACCCAAAGCGCCACGCTCTGCACCACGTGAGACGAAGCGCGTGTTGGTGGTTGATGATGAGCCCCGCATGATCGACTTCATACGGATGAATCTTGAATTAGAGGGGTTTCAAGTTGTTGAAGCACGCAATGGTCTAGAAGCACTAGAAGCCATTCGTACACATTTACCCGATATTGTACTGCTTGATGTCATGATGCCCCAGCTTGATGGTTTTGAAACACTGCGCATGTTGCGTGAATTTTCTACTGTCCCCGTAATTATGCTTACAGCTAAAGGCGAAGAAGATGACAAAGTTCGTGGGTTGGAACTAGGCGCAGATGATTACTTAACAAAACCTTTTAGCCCACGTGAATTATCTAGCCGCATTCGAGCGGTATTAAGACGTATTGATATGCCTTCTGCGGCAGACCAAGCAATTTTGAAAATTGACGACTATCTCAGTGTAGATTTCAATAAACGAGAAGTCATAGTAGGTGGAAAGCGCGTTAAACTACGCCCAACTGAATATCGCTTACTATATCATCTCATCGAAAATGCTGGTTGGACAGTGCCACATGAGCAACTCCTCGCTAAGGTGTGGGGATATGAATATCGCGATGAAGCTCACTATGTCCGTTTATATATAAACTATCTGCGCGAGAAAATTGAGCCAGACTCTTCCAATCCACGTTATATTTTTACAGAACGCGGCGTTGGCTATCGTTTTGTTGATTTTCGACGTAAAGAGACAGAGGCTGATACCAAAGATAGTGCAGATCGACCAGCAGAAAATTAGAACTCACTGCAACATATGATGCTCTGCATACGTATAAAATTCTAGAAACCCGTATACGGATAAAGGGCATTTTGCTATGAGTAATACAAATCGTGGATTTGATTTCAATAATGTACGCCAATCGATTAATCGTATGATTGAAGATACACTCTCATTTGCCAATGGCACACTGAATTTGCCTGTTGACATTGTTGAAACAGAAGATGCAGTTTTGATATTTACTGTGCCTTTATTGGGCATTCAACCAGAGAGCTTAGATATTTCGATAAGCGAAGATTATTTAACGCTAAGTGGTAAAACTGCACCAGATAATACATACCCACCAGAAGCCTATCTACGGCGTGAGCGTCGATATGGGCCGTTTCAACGTCGCGTTCAAATTCCGATCCCAGTTCAAGCTGAAGCAGCGCGCGCAGAGTTAAAACACGGTATTCTCAAAATTACCTTACCTAAAAAGCCCCCGAAAACTAATACGCCGCCTGAAACTTCATCGGCCCCAGACGGCGAAATCATCTAATCTTTTAAAACTCGGAGGGCCGCTTGGGCAGAAATACGTTGAGATTCTGCCCATCCCTCTTCAGTTGCCATTTTAGACAAATGAGCAAGCACAGCTTGGCGCTCTTGTATATCTTCTAACATCTCAAAAGCATGGCGTATGAGTTCAGCATTCCGACTCAAAATATCAGCCCAAAACTGTTCTAGCCAATTTTGTTCATCATTCATGCTTCACCTCCGACTCTGTACTGCGATGGCGTGCAAGCCGCCGATCCTCAGCGGCCCGCATTAATGCCAAGAACAATGGATGAGGGCGATTTGGTCGACTCTGAAATTCAGGGTGAAACTGCGACCCCACCATAAAAGGGTGATCTCGCACTTCAGCAATTTCCACCAAATAACCATCAGGGCTTAAGCCACTAAAGTCCATACCCGCTTGTTGAAACTGCTCGCGATAACTATTATTGAATTCCCAACGATGCCGATGACGCTCTAGCACTTCTTCTTCAGCATAGGCTGCAGCAGCCTTCGTATTGGGTGTAAGCCTACAAGGGTAAACCCCTAGGCGCATTGTCCCCCCCATTGTATCAATGCCACGTTGATCATTCATAAGATGGATGATCGGGTGTTCAGTATGGGGCTCAAACTCTGTGCTATTGGCATCTTCTAAGCCTAGTGCATGACGTGCAAACTCGATACACATCACTTGCATACCCAAACATAAGCCTAAATAAGGGATATTGTTTTCGCGGGCATAACGTGCTGCCAAAATTTTCCCTTCTACACCACGTTCACCAAAACCACCGGGTACTACGATCCCATCTGCTTGTTCCAGCAGATCAAAACCTTTATCTCGTTCAAGATCAGTAGAATGAACCCATGTAATTTCAAGTCGTCGGTTCATATGAGTAGCAGCATGAAGGAGCGCTTCTTTCACACTCATATAGGCATCATGCAATTCGACATATTTTCCAACCAGTGCAATGCGCAAGGTATCTTTAGCTTGTTGCATCCGTTGGATCATGCGCTCCCATTCGCGCAAATCAGGTTTTTGAGCTTTTAACTCTAACCGACTAACAATATAATCGCCTAAGCCGCTTTTCTCTAAAATAAGTGGCACATTGTAAATATTATCCGTTGTAACCAGTGGAATTACCGCTTCTTGGTCAACATCACAAAACAAAGCGATTTTCTTACAAATTCCCTCCTCTACTTCATGATCAGAACGCGCAATAATCACCTGAGGTTGAATGCCTATGCCGCGTAACTCGCGCACGCTATGTTGAGTCGGCTTGGTCTTGAGTTCCCCTGTTGCACCAATATAGGGCAGAAATGTCACATGAATATAGAATGTATGTCGTCGACCAAGATCGTGGCGTAACTGTCGAATACTTTCAAAAAAAGGTTGCCCTTCAATATCACCGACTGTGCCGCCAACTTCTACAATTACTACATCAGTTTCTGGGTGTTGTTGTTCAATGGCGAGAATATGGCGCTTAATCTCGTTGGTGATGTGAGGCACAACTTGGATAGTCCCCCCCAAATAATCCCCGCGCCGTTCACGCATAATAACTGTATGATAAATTTGGCCGGTGGTAATGTTACAATTACGATCTAGGTTCTCATCAATAAAACGCTCATAGTGCCCCAAATCCAGATCAGTTTCTGCGCCATCTACTGTCACAAAAACTTCACCATGTTGATAAGGGCTCATCGTTCCCGGATCAACATTCAGATAGGGGTCAAGTTTCTGAATCATCACATTCAACCCACGCGCCTTAAGAATACGTCCAATAGCAGCCGCAGTCACACCTTTACCGACTGAACTGACTACCCCCCCTGTACAAAAGATATAACTAGCCATACATCCCCTCAAGCAAAACACAACGGGGAGTGTGCATAATTGCTCCCCGTTATTATTTGACAATGTATATCAACAACAATAGCGCGACAGTTAATAACAGTCACGCCTGCTATGTCTACTTCAAATTGGCGATACACTTTTCCCCCCCAAAGCATGGGGATTTGTTCATCGCAGCAACGCTATCTAAATTCTTTTCCCTTAGCCTCTAGCCCAATGCTATATGCGCCTAAACAAAACTCTCATAGCAAAGGCCTATGAGAGCGAAGCACATCTAGCCTAACTAGACTAACGTCTTCAGATCGTCAGCGGCGCGTCGCATATCAAGGAAAATTAGCCCAAGACGTGCATTCGCGCGAACTAAGATAGTCAAAACAGCATCTTCGCCGACAGAGGTCAACATAACGTACCCCTTATCGCCTTTAATATAAACTTGTTCTAGCTCGCCACGCCCCAACTCGCTGGCAATACGTTCACCTAGCGATAGCAACGCCGCTGACATCGCCGAGACACGATCCTCTTCAACGTTAGCAGGCAAGGCCGAAGCCATAATAAGACCATCCACGCTCACTACTGCTGATGCCTCAATGTCTGGTGTACCAGAAGCTAGGTCGCGCAAGCGGTCAACCATGAGTTCAGTGCGAGATTTCGCCATTACGAGTGCGCTCCTTTCGGGTGTCGTCTCCAGACGTGTGCGCTCAAAGCGTCTGGGTTGATGAAAGGTCTCTGATCTTTATAAAAAGGTTTTGTTATTTGCTTATAGATCATGGTTTTAATATTATTGTATAACGCTTTAGACTATACCATGAAGCGAATTCAAAAGCAATGGGAGTGAAGTCCTATGCTTAATTATTGCTTAAGATATATTTGAGTTCGGGTAATAAAAGTTGCACAGCACGGCCTCGATGACTTAATTCATGCTTTTCATTCGGAGAAAGCTCAGCCATTGTGCGGCCATTCGGCAACTCAAAAACGGGATCATAGCCAAAACCGTTGGTGCCACGCGGCGCAAAAGCAATATGCCCATCAACACGCCCCTCAAAAAACTGAACGCCTTGATAAGGTACATACAGCGCTATAACACAAACAAAATAAGCTGTGCGATCAGACTTATCAGCCAAGTTTTGCAACAAAAGCTGATAGCGTTGAGCATCTGTTTGTATTGATGGGCCGCCATATCTTGCGGAATATACACCGGGTTCTCCATTTAGTGATGGAACAACCAACCCTGAATCATCCGCCAAAGTCATTAGGCCAGAGCTTTCGCCATAGGCTTCAGCTTTTAACCTAGCATTTTCTTGAAACGTTGTGCCGCTTTCTTCAACGTGCAGATGTTCTAGCCCAATATCTGTTAAACACAGCCATTCTATATCGCCAATGTCATAGAGCAGATCGCGATATTCTTCAAGTTTATGTCGATTCTGTGTAGCCACTAATAGTTTATGCATATATGATTTCGTCGTTATTATTGATTATTTTGGGTTGTTTTTGATGGCAAACGCCACTTATATACAACATAAATAATAAAAGCAATCGTCCCACCCCAAAAAATCGTTGCTAATACACTGTTGGAGTTTATCTCCCATATCCAATGCAGTGCTTTTTGAAAATCGCCTTCAAACATCCACGCTGCCCCCATCCCCATTCCAATGAAACACGCTAACCAAGACACAACACCGATAGCGCTTGCTATCAACCATTGTGTTTTTGGCATCTTAGAGACACCTGCCATAAAAGGCACAATCCCGCGAATTTGTGGCAAATTGTAGGAAAGGATGACAAGCCAAAAATTCACTTGAGTTTGCTTCATCTGTTCAAGATCAACTATGCGAGGGAAGCGATTCACAAAACGCAGAAAACGCTCGCCATGCCGATACCCCAAATAATATTGTAAATAGGTGCCTAGAAATGCACCTAAAAATGTGCCCAAAATGAGAAGTGGGATGGGGATGAACCCTGCAAAGGCTAAAAAACTCGCAAAAATTACTGACCATGATCCCGGTGAGAAAAACGAAAAAACGAGCAGCTGCTCAATAAACACAAAGAAGACCACTATGGCCAAAATAAGATATGGCATTGGGCCTTCCATAGATAAATTTAGCAGACGTTCAAAAACAGCAAAAACGTCCATGTTGTTATTAATTGCCTATGTTCTACTCGATGATTTTCTTCGAGCTAAGTCATTCCTACAGAAGAGGAATCACCAACATTTACCGTGTTATAATGCCCATTTACGGATGCATTTTGGCCAATTAGGCTATGTGTTAACAACACATCTGCAATGACAGCATTCTCACCTACTATTGAATCACGAATAATGCTGCCTGTCACTTGGCAATTCGCTGAAATAGTCACATTTGGCCCAATCACAGATTGGCTAATAACAGCCGTAGGGTGAATGCGCACAGGAGGCACGATGATAGCATCTTTAATGTCAAGCGCTCCGCTGTTATCCATGCCACCATCGCTCAGCAAATATTGGTTAGCAGCTAAAACAGCATCCGGATTGCCACAATCGAGCCAATTAGAAACAGTTTCCGGCAAAAAGATCATCCCATTATCGACCAAGTATTGAAGCGCATCAGCAATATAATATTCGTTCTTGGTGATGCGATTAGCCACATTGATCTGCCATTCCAATGCTTCAACAAGTTTCTTGCCGCTATTAATATAATACAACCCAATAACAGCAAGACGAGAGGGAGGATTCTCTGGCTTCTCTACAAACTTGATGATGTGCCCCTGTTCATTCATCATGACTACGCCATAGCGTCGAGGGTCTTCGACTTCTTTTACATAAATAACCGCATCCGATTTAGGATTTTTGATCAGTGCAAAATCCGTCTCAAAAATGTGATCACCAAACACTATAAACACTGGTTCGTCTGTGTTTAGATGGTCTTTCGCTAGATAGATTGCGTGCGATTGCCCCAACATTTCATGTTGTTCGACATAACAAGCCGGAATATCATAATGGGCATTGATATATTGGGCTATTTGATCACCCAAATAGCCAACCACAAAAATATATTGGCTGATGTCAAGCTCAGACAATTTATCTAATAGATGTCCTAAAACAGGCTTACCAGCAACATTGATTAGTGGTTTGGGTTTAGTATAAGTATGAGGACGTAAGCGTGTCCCATATCCCGCTAAGGGAATAACAACTTTCATTCAATTCTCCTTAATTCATTTGCTAGAGTGTAGGGTGCTGCTGATGCCATTTGGTCGCTTGCTGATAGGCGTATCCAGCACGGAACAAACGCGCTTCTTGTAAAAATGGCGCATGAATTTGAAGCCCAATTGGCAGCCCTTGATTATCAAAACCACAGGGCAATGAGAGCGCACAAACTCCCGCCAAATTAGCTGTAACAGTGAAAATATCACTCAGATACATCTCAAGAGGATCATCAGTTTTCTCACCAATCTTGAAAGCCGTTGAAGGGGTTGTTGGCCCAAGAATAATATCCACTTCCTCAAAAGCGCGATCAAAATCCGACTTGATTAGTGTGCGAACTTTTTGGGCTTTCAGATAATAGGCATCATAGTATCCACTTGATAAGGCATACGTACCGAGCATGATGCGTCGTTTGACTTCGCTACCAAATCCTTGCCCGCGTGTTGCGCGATATGTATCCCAAAGTGTAGACTCATTTTTACGTGCGCCATACCGCACACCATCATACCGTGCCAAATTGGAGGAGGCTTCAGCAGTTGCGATTAAATAATAGGTTGAAATCGCGTGTTCACTATTCGGCAAAGAAACTTCACGAACATCTGCCCCTAAAGTTTCAAATTGATCAATAGCTGCACGTACTGCCGCAGCGACCTCTGGTTGTAAACCATCAGCAAAGTACTCTTTGGGCACACCAACTCGCATCCCCTCTAAACCTTTACGCATTTCTGTAAGATAGTCAGGCACTTCAGCCAAAAGGCTTGTACTATCACAAGGATCATGCCCTGCGATAGCTTGCAGTACAAGCGCTGTATCTTCAATATTTTGCCCAAACACCCCCACACTATCTAAGGAAGACGCAAAAGCAATGAGCCCATAGCGCGAAACTCGACCATAAGTAGGCTTAACAGCAACAATGCCACAATACGCAGCCGGTTGGCGCACACTGCCCCCCGTATCTGTTCCCAAAGCCACAGGGGCCATTTGAGAAGCAACAGCGGCCGCACTGCCGCCACTTGAACCGCCCGGCACACGTTCAACATCCCAAGGATTGCGCGTGGTGAAATAGCCTGAATTTTCTGTTGAAGACCCCATCGCAAATTCATCCGTGTTGGTTTTACCCAACATGACCATTCCTGCGTCAAAGAGTTTCTGTACAGAAGTCGCTGTATAGGGAGGAATATAGCCTTTTAAAATTTTAGAGGCACAAGTTGTCTCAATATCTTTGGTTGTTAAAACATCTTTGATCGCAACAGGGATACCTAAAAGCGGTGATGTGTCCCCCTGTTGTAAACGCTGATCGGCGGATTTTGCGCTGGCCAATGCATGATCGGTGGTCACATTCAAAAATGCTTGAATTTTGGGTTCAAGCGCATGAATACGGTCAAGATAGGCTTGCGTCAATTCAACGGACGTAAAATCGCCTTTTTGCAAACCAGCGCGTGCTTCAGTTAAGCTCAATGCCGTTAGCGTCGTCATATTTACCCTCTTACACGTGATTAATCTTATCCAAAATCATATGCCCAAACAGTATACCACAGCGAACTAGTCATCAGGAAAGAGCTTTATGGGGCCAGATGGCCGCGTGTGAGTACTCCACCACTCTTCAAAAAACGCTTCTGCTTCTGCTTCACTAAACACAATCTTTGAACGGGCTTGCTGCCCAGAAACCTTCAATGAAAGCCGCAACACTTCTGCTTGTTGCTCATTAGCAGCAATTAATGCCGCAGGCAAAAAATCGAGCGCAAAACTTTGATGTAGCTTCTTACTTTCTTCACGAGCAGCCCCTAAGTTCGTTTCATCAAATGCAGTCACTTCTCGAAAATCAAACGTTACTTGATGTAAAATAAGCTGCCCACTAAACACAGTCACCATTGCACTAATCCATTGATAGATTTGTTTTGTTGCTTTGGCTCCTAAAACGCCTTTATATTTAATATAAGCTGACTTTTTCTCTAAATCATAAGAGGCTTCTACTTCATTGGTATTAAGGCGTGGTATCTCAATCATCTTGCACCTTCAAAATACTTCACTTTAAGAATTTAATTTATAAATTTCATTCTAACATATTCATCAAAGCAAAGTAGTATGCTCAAATAAAAATTTTTGTGTTAAAATAGAACACCCGTTCAAAACAGTATCTAGAAGGATGTTGCAGTGTCCAACGCTGGTTTTCAACTTGTATCCGATTACCAACCCACAGGTGATCAACCCCAAGCAATTGAACAATTAGTGAATGGGATTCAAAGCAATTTAAAACATCAAATTTTGTTAGGTGCTACTGGCACAGGCAAGACCTTTACACTAGCAAACGTCATTGCACAAGTGAATCGCCCTACATTGATCATCGCCCACAATAAAACATTAGCGGCTCAACTTTATTCAGAGTTTAAAGGATTTTTTCCACATAATGCGGTCGAATATTTCGTCAGTTACTATGACTTCTATCAACCAGAAGCCTATATTGCGAAGCGCGATCTTTATATTGAAAAAACAGCTGACATCAATGAGGACATTGATCGCTTACGGCTTGCGGCGACGGTGGCATTACTCACACGGCGCGATGTGCTTATCGTAGCCTCAGTATCATGCATTTATGGTCTAGGAAATCCGATGGCGTGGAACAAAGTAGCGCTTGAACTTTCGGCGAGTCAAGTATTTCGTCGAGATTTAATATTAAGGCATCTCATCAGCATTTATTACACCCGCAACGACACGGAGCTTAAGCGTGGCACTTTTCGAGTACGCGGTGACACTGTTGATATTTGGCCATCTTATCACGAAACAGCGCTTCGTTTGGCAATGTTTGGTGATGAAATAGAGGAAATTACAGAATTTGATCCGCTTACGGGCGAGGTTATAAAAGCGCACCAACAAGTCAGCATTTATCCATCTAAGCATTTTGTCACTGATGAAGAAAAATTCGAGAAAGCAATACGGGATATAGAACTTGAGCTTGAAATTCAGCTTGCGAACTTAAAGGCAAGGGGCAAGCTCTTAGAAGCACAGCGTTTGGAGCAACGAACCCGCTATGATATAGACATGTTGCGTGAAGTTGGCTATACCAGCGGAATCGAAAACTATTCCCGCCATCTTGATCAACGTCCTGAGGGGAGCGCTCCTTTCACTCTAATAGATTATATGCCCGATGACTATTTACTTGTTCTAGATGAAAGTCATATGACTGTTCCCCAAATCAGAGGTATGTATAATGGTGATCGCTCTCGCAAAGAAACGCTAGTAGAGCATGGCTTCCGCCTACCTAGCGCGCTCGACAATCGCCCACTCAATTTTGAAGAATTTGAAGCACGAATGGGACAGGTCATTTATATGTCTGCCACACCGGGCCCTTACGAAACTGAGCGTGCAGATCGGGTGGTGCAACAAATCATTCGCCCCACAGGCATTCTTGATCCCATTGTAGAAGTGCGAAAAACCGAAGGTCAAGTAGACGATCTCTTAGCTGAGATACAGCGTCGTATTAACATTGGTCAGCGCGCTCTTGTTGTGACATTAACTCAACGCATGGCAGAAGACCTATCAGAATATTTCTTAGAAATGGGCATCAAAACCCATTACCTACACGCAGAAATCGACACCTTAGAACGCATCGAAATTTTGCGCGATTTGCGGATGGGAGTCTATGATGTTGTTGTTGGAGTAAACTTATTGCGTGAAGGTCTTGATCTGCCTGAAGTATCTTTAGTTGCTATTCTCGATGCTGATAAAGAAGGATTTTTGCGATCTTCTTCTGCGCTCATTCAAAATATTGGACGAGCGGCTCGCCATGTTGATGGCATGGTCATTATGTACGCAGACCGCATCACGCCTTCTATGCAGTTTGCTATTGATGAGACAAACCGCCGCCGCGCTATCCAACAAGCATATAATGAAGAGCACGGCATCGAACCACGTGCAATTGTGAAAGCCATTCGTGATTTAACTGAGCGTGTACAAACTATGCGTCATGAAGCGGTGCATCAAGAAACAGAAGCAGAGGGCAACCCACTTCGACCTGAAACGTTATCAGTTGCTGACCTTGATACGCTCATTCGCGATCTTGAAGCCGAGATGAAAGTTGCTGCTAAGGCACTAGAATTTGAAAAAGCCGCAGCATTAAGAGATCAAATTATCGAGCTGCGTCAAATACTCGTCCTAAAACGTAGCGAACAAAAACAAGACCGAGATTTATCCTTTATGCTGATCGAGGATTAAGGATAATCTCGAATTTTTATGAGCAGCGCCACTTCAATCAAAACGGTGCTGCTCTCTAAACGCTACTAGTTTCTCTCCTAAAAGATAAAGCTCATCTGAAGTAAGACGAAATTGGATATATTCAAAGACATTCCGTTCTTCAAAACGTACATGTTCCACTAATGTCTGAGAAAATATTGAGGCCTCCGATGAGTCTTGTTGTGCTAAAAGCTGATGTGTATATGTTCTTATGCGTTCATGATCAGTTAAAATTTGCTGCCAATAAGCATGATCAGGCGCAAAACACATAGGCAATAAAACAGTTTCCTCTTCTATAAGGTGCCACTGCAACAGTTGCTCCCAGAATACAGAAAAATGTTCAATGAAACTATCAATAGGCATTGCTCGGCGATCATCTAGGGCAATCCACTTCATATGCCGCGCTTGCATAAGTATCTGTTGATGATCTCTGGACAAATCTTGCAAAACTATATGCCGTTTAAGAGGCATTATTCGCTTCTTCCCCAGTTATCAAATGGGCGGCAATTGGGCCAATCATAACAAGCAGTTGGCAAAGGCTCGCCATTCTCATCAAAGCGGCCAGCGTTGATATTGATCAAACTCGCTTCTTCAGGACTACTCGGTAACACACAAGCTGCACCCCCGTTTGGATTCAAAGGCGTTTGAGGCATCAAAAGCTGAGCATCAGGATTGAAAAAGTTATACACAATACGCGACACTTCCCCCATGACTGTCCAGCGACTTAAAGCATAGTTATCGAAGTTACCGAGACGTTCATCCCACATATAGATAGTAATGACATAATCACCATTCGGCGAAAAAACAATACCTGCATCGGCGGCCGCTTGTGCAGCATACCCAACTTTATGCGCTACTTCCACTGTAGGCGGCACACCGAGCTCGATCATATGGGAAAAATTAGTGCCGCGTAAAATTTCAAGCATATAACCGCATTCTTCTTGCGTTATTTCAGACGGGAAATATGTCGCTAACCCCTCACCTTGCGTTGCACAGGCATATATTTCAGACAAGAAATGCCCCATATCCGCTGCTGTTGTTTGGATACCTTCATCAATTGGGAAGCTAGGTGCTGGTTCAAGAGGCGAAGATACGGAACACATAGGAGCACCAGCAGGATCATAATAATTTACGGGTACTGCACCCTCACCAGCAGGGCCGATAAAAAAGTGATGATCAACGCGCGTGTTGCCTGCCCCAGCGCGACAAAAAGTATCTGTTGTCATACGCAAGCCCGCTAAATCATCTCCATTGCCAGTAATGTTCATCAAAATATTGGCATCCGCGTTTGAAGAACAAATGATAGCCGCTAACATGCGATAGATGATCTCTTGGCTAGGCAACTGATAAACATAGCGAAAATAGTTCGCAATAACGCCAATTTTGGCCGTACTTGTCGCACTGTGAAGTACGTGAGATTGAATCCCTGTTGACTCTCCAGTTGCCAAATCTTCCACATACACTGAGACCACACTATCCAAGCTATCGTAAAAGATGCCATAGCGATTAAAGTAGGTCAAAATGGCCTCACGCAAAACCGACACATCAGGCTTTGGATCAGGCAAAAAATTCATAGTAATTGTACGACCAATGGGAAAAGGCGAAAATAAAGCCGTTGTGATTTGCTGACGAAGAGTTTCAGTATCTAGCTTCTGCCCTACAGTTTGTACTTGAAATGTTAATGTATTTGCATCGAAAATCACCTCTGCAGGTACACGATACCGTAGGGCTAAATCCTCGATATAGGCATCTAACAACTCTGGAGAATAATCCGCAGTGATAATGGTATTCAGAATAGAAAAGCGCAAACTTGGATTTATTTCAGCTCGCAAGGCTTCTTCATCAATAGCAAAACCCACTGTAACAGGGTCTAATAGAATCACTTGTTCACCATTTAATAACGTTATGGGCTGGCTATATACGAGCTTTACTGCATTAACACGACGTTCTACTTCTTCTTCTGGTATAACTAATACAGGGCCTTCAATTTCGCTAAACACTACTGGTGTTGGGGTAATAGCAACGGGTGTAAAAGTTGGTAACGATGCAGGTAGCGGACTAGCAACAGGAATAATTTCTTGAGTAGGTATAACTGCTTCAACCGTGTTCGCCTCTAGCGTAGGCGGCAGTGAAGTCGCTGTGGGCAAAATCGGGGGAATGCTTGACGGATCAATATTAGGCAAATTTTCAATTGTGCCGCCATGAAAACGCACAACCCCACTAAAAACCCATGCACGTTGATTAGGAGATGGTAGATACTCTATCAAAACCCATTCAAAATAACGCCCCAAAGCCGCATATGTTTCAGTAGGCTGAATTTGTCCAATCACGTTATCAGGCGCTATGGCTGGCGCAGAGCGCACATTAGCATCAGGTGAAAGCGCTTCTATGGTTATGGCCGGAGGGGTGGCTTGTGTGGGGCCGCTACTTTGCGCCACTGATATAGTAGCGCCCAAAAATATAACGATCATACCAATAACGTTTGTCAAGTAAAACCATTTAAGATTTTTCATAATGTTTTTGTGTTTATGTTATTCAGTTAAACAAAGTATTTAAAGGAATTGTAGTATTCAGCGTATTAGAATTGACATATGCCCTATGCCTAAAGGCAAGGGACTTTTGTCATCCACAACAGTAGTGTGCAAAACAGATCAGAGGTACATGGCTTACAACCATGCGCCTCTAGTTTAGCTAATCATCAAGAATATC
>RFGP01000022.1 GCA_003697365.1 Chloroflexota bacterium
CACTTCTAGTATAGGTGGCTGCAATCCTTTTTCCATGCGTGCAATTTGGGCTGCAAAGTTGGCGATGGCAAAACGGTGGCTTTGCCCTGCTCCGATGTGATTGAAAGGGCGTGCGATATAGACTTTAAATCCTTCTGCGGCTAGGTATTGTTGTCCTAAGAGCTCTTGAACCATTTTACTAATGCCATATGGGTTGTTAGGGTAGGTGGTGTGCTCTTCCGTAACAGGTAACTGTTCTGTTGTAATTTGTCCATATACTTCTGAAGAACTGACGATCATAATACGGGTATTTGGTGTTTGACGTAGCGCTTCTAATAAATTGAGAGTGCTTTTAATATTATTTTCTAAAGTATTCCAAGGATTATTGAATGATGAACCAACATGAGATTGAGCGGCAAGGTGATACACTTGAGTTGGGGCAATTTGAGCCACAACATCTTGAACGATACTTTCGTTCATGAGATCAGCAGCGTAAATTTTGTTGAAGAGTGGATTGTCCATTGAATGACGATCACTTGTAGAACGACGAGAGATGCCATAGATGGCTATATCAGAATATACTTGACGTAAATAGGTTGCTAAATGGTTGGCAGCAAAGCCCGTTGCCCCTGTGATTAAGATCGTTTCCAAAGTATTTCTCCTAGCCGTTTCAATATCCCAAACGCGGCTAGTATATAGATAGTAGTGGTCAAGTTTCAACCGTTGGCATTATTCTGAACAGCTAAGAAATCTAATATGCGAATACAAGTTGTTATATATGCTGCTATTGCTTTTTTATTGATTACAATCGTACTTTTTTGGCGTTTGTTTACCCCTGTTGCGGATGATCGCTTTGTGTTGGCGAAAGGTGATTTTACACTTCATTATTACAGCTTTACGCCTTATCAAGCCGAAAGGATAACAAATGGCGAAATTCCTTTGTGGAATCCTTATAACTACAGTGGAGAACCTTTTGCCGCTAATATTCAACGTGCCACATTTTATCCGCCACGCTTATTATTGATTGCTTTATTTGGCAGTGACTGGAGTTTGCAAAGCTATATGTTTGAAGTGGCTTTGCATTATTGGTTGGCGGCAATTTTGATGTTTATCTACATATACATCATCATGCAACGCTGGGAAGGTGCATTAATAGGCGCAACGGTTTTTGCTTTTGGCGGCTATGCAGTTGCGTATCCGATGCTTCAACCCAGCATTCTTGCCGCAGGCGTTTGGTTACCTCTGGTGTTAACTGGGCTATATATGGCAATGGCGTATGACTCAAGAAAAATGCTTTATGGGGTATCTCTAGCTGCCATTGGCTTGTGTTTAAGCATTTTGGCCGGACACCCACAGACAACAATATATGTTGCTTATCTTTCATTTGCTTATTGGGTATGGTTAGGGTGGCAGAAAAAAACACGTTGGCTAATGCGATTTATAATTGGCGTGGGTATTGTTGTCGGTGCGGTTGGATTATCTGCAATACAACTACTGCCAGCTTTAGAGTTTATTCAATACACATCGCGCGCTGAAGAACTCAGTTATAGTTTTAATGCTAATGGATTTCATTATAACGAGTTGATTGGTTTTTTTATCCCTACATTAGGATCATGGTCTCCGTTGTATGTGGGTATTGTGGGGTTATTTTTCGCAGGCATTGTTGTTTACGTTGAACAGCAACAGGCTCGATTTTGGCTTTTGGTGAGTATTGTGAGCTTGTTATTAGGGCTGGGTGGGCATTATAGCTTCTATGACTTGTTTTACGTTTTTAATCCATTCACTCATTTGTTCCGCCAACAAGAGCGCATTGCTTTGCTTATCATCTTTTCTATTGCGATGCTTGCTAGTTTAGGCGTACATCATTATTGGGAACGTAATAATCTCAAACGTTCTGCTTTGCGTTGGGCTGTTGTTATTTTTGGGGGGACAAGCATAGCATACTTGATGGCTTTTCTCTTAGAAAATGAAACTTATACCCTGCGCTTAGGCTTTGTATTGCTGAATCTTACTTTATTATGGTTATGGCTTTGGTGGCCGAAAACTTCAATGTCTATGGCAAGTTATGGATTATTGGCCATACTTGCTTTTGACTTACTCACTGTTGGCATTCAAAGCGGTAACTTTCAACCAGACCAACCTAAAAACCGCGTACAGCTACCTGCGTTGTTAGAACAGATTGATACTACAGAACGCTTTTCGTGGCGTATTGATGGTGCTGCGGGCTTAAGAGGATATGGTACTTTATTCAATCTTCAAGATATTTATGGGGCTGGGCCGCTTGTATTAGATACAATGATCAGCCTTTACGAGCTGCCTGTAGATAAGTTTTGGGAGGTATTGAGTGTGCGTTATGTGACAACAACGGATATTTTGCCTTCTGAAACGGATGCAACCTTGCTAGGTGAAGCGATAAATGAAGTAGGAGAAACTTATCGCCTTTATGAACTTAGTAACCCTCGCCCAATAGTGCATTTAGTATATGACTATCGAGTGGCTGATAATCGCATTTTCGCTCGACAGATTATGGCCGATAATCGCGTCAATTTACGTGAACTAGCGGTTACTGCACAGCCCTTGCCATTTGAACTAGGAGGTATACGTCCAAGTCAGGGGGTAGATATTTCTTATGAATTTACCACACCTGAAAAGTTGCTTATCAATGTTTCTACACCTGAAAACGCATTACTTACGGTCAGCATTCCATATTATGTTGGTTGGCAAGCGATGGTGAATGGCAAAAAAGTTGATATTGTCGAAACAAATGCTGGATTAATGGGTATTCCATTAAGGGCGGGAGCTGAGCAACAGATAGTACTTACCTACAGACCTCAATCGTATATATGGGGGCGAAGACTATCATTGGGGACTATGAGCATACTCTTTTTGATGAATATAATGAGCTTTAGTCTTCAGTGGTATAACTCTAGGCAGACAACTGAGGAGATGGCATGATGACAGATGAATTAAATAATGGCAAGAGTCTTGAACCAATGCATAAACGCTTGATTGAAGATGCGTATCGTAGTCGTACATTTTCATTGGATGCTGTGCGAGAAAGAGTGATAGCGCAATTTTTACTTGAAACTTCTGGAAGAGATGATCTTTTAACAACTTATGCAGATGAGAAAGTGCGTCGCCAAGCCATACGTGATGCTGCTGAATATGTAATTGCAACAGAGTATTTAATTTTAAGCACAGAAGAAAAGTGTTGGCTATTACAGCAAGTGCATGATGACATTTTTCAGTTGGGGGTGTTGTCAAATGCATTGCAAGACCCCACAATTACAGAAATCAGTATTTCAAACCGACAAGAGATAGCGGTGCGTCATGGTTTTGGAGAGCTAGAACCCTATGATGCGGCGTTTGACTCCTCAAATCACCTTGAGCAATTACTAACTTATGCACTTGCACTAGTGGGCGTGCAAGTGGGTACCGATCCTTTTTTGGAAGTAGGACTTACACTAGCTAAACGTATTATTCGACTATCGCTAACAGGCCCTCCTGTGATGCCTAGTTATTCAGGGTTAATACGTTTGCATCCTTTTGAACCACTAACTTTTGAGAAGATGTCTGATATTTATCCTGAAACGCTGCAGGATTTTTTACAGCGAATTATTCTAAGTGGTTATGGATTGATCATTGTTGGTGAAGGGGGAATGGGTAAAACAACGCTTCTAGGAAACCTATTACAGTTTACCCCTCCTAACACTGCTGTTGTGCAGCGGGCCGCTGAGATTCATCCGACTCTGATACCTTTGCATGTAACAGCATATAACAGTATACCGAAGCAAGGCCACCCAACATTGGCTTTTGAGTCTCAGATTCAAGCTGCCATTCAACAACAACCTCTCGCGATTTTTATTGATGAAATTCAAGGGGATGAGGAAAAAACTTTTTGGCCATTGCTTCATGCAACAAATATCCAAGTTGTGATGACGTTTCGAGGGCGCTCAAACCCCAGACGTTTACATAGTGCATTAAGTATGGCCATCCGTAAGGCAGATCGTGCGCTTCCTCAGGAAGAAATTGACCAAGTGTTACTTAATCGCTTGCCATTTGTCGTTTTTCTTTCTCAGCTTGAAGCAGGCAGTGCCCCCCGTGTAGAGTTGATTAGTCAATGGGCAATGTCTGAAGGCAATTTAATATTAGAACCGCTGCTTGTTTGGTCGAAGGGGCAAGCAGGGCCACAACGCACGCACATTCCAAGTCGTTTATCGCTATAGGTCTATCGTTGGATTTTAGAATCCGAGAATTGAGACTATAATCAATTTTGAAATGGTTAATGCATGAAAGTTAAGGAAAAAACTATGCCAAATCGTGCAAATTTGCGCTGGCTAATTATCTTAATCTTACTTCTGTTACTGGCGGCGTGTGGTGGTGATGATAACAATGATACTGCTGGAAATACGCCAATACCTACAAATGCATCTGTTGTGAATGATTCGACAGGACAAGGTGCAGTTGGTGCACGTCCAACATTACCGCCCTCTTTTGAAGTCAGCTCTGACAGTTCAGTAGCACAGACAGTTGATGGGACTGCAGGATTGCGTATTATTCATGCTATTAGTGATTTGCCAGCGATAGACGTTTTGCTAGATGACACCGTCATTTATCGAACTGTTAGACCTAATAACGCTACTCTGACGATTTACCGCACTGGTGGTGAGCATAACTTAGTCCTTAGCGAATCAACTTCAGGCCGTGTTCGCACTGGGAATGAGGCGGTTTATTATAGTGGCAATATTTTACTAGAGGATAATATCACACTGGTTTTCTTGTTCACAGGCAGCAAAGATGATGTCCAAGTTCAAGTTTTTGAAGAAAATTTATCTTTATTAGAACCTGATTTTGCTCGTGTGGGCTTCGTAAATGCACTCACAGATGTTGAGACTTTGACTGTGAAAGATAATATTCAGATTGTTACTACACCTATTCCTTTTGGGCAGCAATCTGAATTTTTAGAGTTTATTCCGCGCACTTATGTATTCGACTTTTTCAATGGCGATGTTTTCATTAATTCTTCTCGGATTGAACTGAAGAGAGGATGGTCGTACCTAATTGTTGCTGTTGGTACATCAGCTAACTCTCAATTAGTCACCATTGAATCAGAAACGCCACCTCAAACACGTTTTCGTGTTAGCCATGTTGCGCCAGATACCATCCCACTTCAGTTGCGCCTTGATGATCAGATTGTAGCCGAAAACTTACAGTTCGGTGAATTTACTGATTTTCAATTGTTGCCATCAGGACAATATTTGGCGGAGATATATCTGATAGGAGCTGATGGCACTGTTGATGATGTTCCGATCCAAATTCGTAATGTACAGCTAAAGCCTTTTGAAACAGTGGAACTTGCGGTTTTTGGGCCAGATATTGATTTGAATATTAGTGCTTTTCCAATTGATACAACGCCAATCCAAATCGGGGAAAGTCGAGTAATGTTTGTTCATGTCGGATATGGGCATGGACGTTTGGTTGTTCAAGATTTATCAGGGGATGATTTGGGCGTTAGTTTGAACTATGGAACTGCACGAACAATCTCATTTGTTCCTTCACGTCAAAATTTCTTTTTCTATAGTTCCGCTGAAGAAACAAGCGTTGAGCAAGGTCGCGATCTGATACTTGAGCCTGCAACTGTATATACATACTTTATTGTGGGCCGCCAGACAACACAACCAATTATTGAGCCTGTTGATGTGGTATTGCAGGTCGAAGATTTTGAGCTAGACACTATTTCAGCAGATACAACTAGCACTACTCGGATGTGGGTATATAACGGTTGGCGAGAGACCATAGCCGTTTATTTTAATGGCGAGCGCATTGCCTTAGGACTGCCGCCAAGTACGGTGAGTCAACCTACTTTGTTTGAGCCTGTTTCTGGAATGCTTGAAATATTCAATGCCAATGGCGAATTGCTGTTTGAGAAATCGATCTTTTTAGAACCAGAGGATTTGACAGATAACTACTATTTGTATGTTGTGCCAAATGGCCCCGGCATAGCGTTAGTCTTCTTGCCAGATTTAACAGTGTCAATCGGTGCTCGACAAGCAGAAGTGAAACTCATTCATGCGTTGCCCTCTTATGATCAACTTGCTGTGGCTTGGAATAATGATCAGTTGGCGCAAATGTTTTTTGGAAGTTTAACACCGCCTTATGTTATAGAGGCTGGTACTGTTACTTTTGAAGTAATTGATCGTGCAGTGCCAGAGTTGTTGTTCTCTCAAGAGGTGAACATACAAGCAGGTAAGACTTATCGCCTGATTATCATGGAAGGTGCGGATGGTCTCCCAACAATTACTGTTCTTGAAGACGAATAGAAATTTGATATGAGGCTTGACGAGTCGCTACTTTGACTGCTATACTGACTCACGCTTTCGGGGCGTGGCGCAGCTTGGTAGCGCGCTTGCATGGGGTGCAAGAGGTCCCGAGTTCAAATCTCGGCGCCCCGACATAACAAATTAGTAAAAAAACGGCTTACCTAACTTAAGTAAGTCGTTTTTTTGTTATGGTTAAGGCACTCATTCCTTAGCGTATATTAAGCTGTTTATTGGCTAATATTTATGCCCACATATTATGATCATAAAAGTATTTACTCGTGTTCAAATATAAAGTTGATGAGCAAAAGCTATGCAAAAACAGGTTGTCGTTATTTTAGGTGCCACAGGGGGAATTGGTTCAGCACTTGCACGCCGACTGAGCCAAAAAGAAACTTTTTTGCTTTTAGCAGGGCGCGATCAAGAGAAAGTAAATAACCTTGCTTCTGAGCTACATGCTAAAGGTTTCGTGCTAGATGCAACCAAGTTTGAGCATGTAGAAGCATGTGCTAAACATGCAATTGATACTTTTGGCGATATTCACGCTATTGTGAATTGTGTCGGCGGCTTTATGCTAAAGCCTGCACATCTCACTACGGAAGAAGAATGGCGGCATATGCTCGCTGTTAATCTTGATTCCGCTTTTGCGACAGTTAGAGCAGCAGGGCGTTATATGCGTAAATCTGGGGGTGTGGTTGTACTGGTGTCTTCAGCTGCTGCTCGTTTAGGCTTATCGAATCATGATGCGGTGGCTGCCGCGAAAGCAGGCGTTATTGGCTTGACACTAGCTTCTGCGGCAACCTATGCTGCAAAAGGAATTCGTGTGAACGCAGTTGCACCGGGCCTAGTTCAAACACAACTTTCAGAGCGTATCACTTCTAATGAAAATAGCCGTAAGGTCTCTTTAGGGCTTCATGCTATTGGGCGCTTAGGTGAGCCCGATGATGTGGCTTCTATGATAGAGTGGTTAGTTGATCCTGCTAATAGCTGGGTGACTGGTCAAGTATTTGGTGTTGATGGCGGCTTGGGGACTGTAAGGGCATACACATAGGAGTGTTTGATGACTTCTTCATGCTTAGTTGTTGGAGCTGGATTATCTGGCCTAATGGCTGCTTATACTTTGCAATCGAATGGATGGAAGGTTACCGTTGTTGATAAAGGACGTGGCGTTGGTGGCAGGATGGCGACACGCCGTATCAATGGTGCTATATTTGATCATGGTGCGCAATTTTTTACTGTTCGTGATCCACAATTTGCACAATGGGTTGAGCAATGGCAAAAAATAGGTATTGTTGATGTATGGAGTTATGGCATCCCCACTCCCGAAAAACTAACTCCTATAGATGGGTATCCACGTTATCGTGGTGTACCTAGTATGACAGCGGTTGCTAAACATTTGGCTTCTACGTTGCAGGTGCATACAAGTACTAAGATCACTCAACTCAAACAAACATCTGGGTGGCAAGCTATATCAGAAGCGGGACAAGTGTTTGAAGGTGAGGCGCTAATCTTGACCCCACCTGTGCCACAATCTTTGGCATTATTAGCAGAAAGCGCAATTGACTTGCCATCTGATGTGGCAATAACCTTAAGCAACATTGAATATACCCCTTGTTTTGCTTTGATGGTTGTATTAGACAGGCCGAGCTTGATTCCACCACCCGGTGCGCTTCACATTCAAAGTGAGCCTATTGCTTGGATTGCTGACAATCGACAAAAAGGCGTTTCTCCTGATCAAACAGCAATTACCATTCACGCCGGACCTCAATTTACACAACAATATTTTGACGCACCATCAGAAGAAGTGGCGCTACTGCTGCTTGATGCTGCGAGGGATTGGCTTGGTTCTGCCAGCGTAAAGATTTATCAAGTGCATCGCTGGCGATATAGTCAGCCAAAGAATCCTTATCCCTCACGCATGTTAAGAATTGATCTGTTGTATCCTTTAATTTTTGCTGGTGATGCTTTTGGTGGGCCACGGGTTGAAGGGGCGGCGCTTTCGGGTTTGGCTGCAGCGCAGTCATTATTGTAATTAATTTTATTTCGCTTTGGGGTTGCAAGTCTTGATCTGATATTTTGATCATGTTATACTTTGAATAGCCTAAATATCATAAACAAAAAGTGGGCACCAACCCACTTTTTTCGATCACAGATAACAGTATTACCATGCGGGGATCAAGATGAAAAGTGATTTTGTGCTGGCTTTCAATGAAATTGTTGAAGCCCGCTCTTTGCCGAAAGAAGTCGTTATCGAGGCTATTGAGCAAGCGCTTGTTTCTGCCTATCGGCGTGATGCAAACTTAAGCTCTAGCCAACAGAAGATTGAAGCACACATTGACGCTGCAGGTGTGCCACAAATTTTGCTTGAAAAAGAAGTTGTTGAAAGCATTACTGATAGCAATACAGAAGTATTGTTAGAAGAGGCACGGCAACTGTATCCCGAAGCCAAAGTAGGGGATATGGTGATGATGCCCGTGCAGACGACAGGACGAAACTTTGGCCGTATTGCAGCGCAAACAGCTAAGCAAGTGATTTTGCAGCGTATTCGTGAAGCTGAGCGCGAAACACTATATGAAGAATTTATCGAGCGTGAAGGTGATCTTGTAACAGGGACGGTGCAAAGTGTTTCTCCTGCAAGCATAACGCTAACGCTATTGGGACGTGCTGAAGCTATTATGCCGCGCGCTCATCAAATCCCACGCGAAAGATATAAGCAACACGACAAGGTGCGTGTATACGTTGTCGAAGTAAATAAGAGTACTCGTGGGCCCCAAATCTTGGTTTCGCGTGCTCATAAAGACATGCTGCGACGCTTGTTTGAATACGAAGTACCTGAAGTTTACAATGGACAAGTTGAGATCAAGAGCATTGCACGCGAACCCGGCTATCGTAGTAAAGTTGCCGTACATGCCTTACAAGAAGGCATTGATCCAGTAGGGGCGTGTGTTGGAATGCGCGGAATGCGTATCCAGAATATTATTAGTGAGCTCAGCGGTGAGAAAATCGACGTTATTGAGTGGGACCCTGATCCACGTCGGTTTATTGAGAAAGCCCTTTCTCCTGCACGTGTTGCGGGGGTCTTTTTACATGAAGAAGTCGATCAAATTCGCACAGCAACCGTGATTGTTCCAGAAGATCAACTTTCACAAGCCATTGGCCGTGAAGGGCAAAACGCACGTCTTGCTGCCAAGTTAACCGGATGGCGCATTGATATTAAGAGCGTCACTGAAACTGCACGGGAGAATCTGGCAAATATTGAGCAGCCACCTTTGTCTCGACTATTGCAGGATTCGCCAAAGTTGGTTGAAGAAGCCAAGCGTATCTTAGCGAAGAAAGATGAAGATCGTGCTGTAATGCCAGAAGAGTATAGCACATTAACAGAATTTGCATTGCTGAGTGAAGAGTTAAAGACGACACATCTCAGCAGGGCCGCTGAAGAACGCCTAGCCATGTTGGAAGCTGTGCGTCCCCTAGTACCTTCTGCTGCTTTTGAAATGCCAATTGAGAGTTTAGAATTGGCAGATGATATTGTGCGAGCACTGGGGCGCATTGACAATGTTGGTGAATTGATGATTCGTGTATTAGCTGATGAAGACTATCTAGCAGCAGTTCTTAAAGCTAACAATGCCGGTGATGATGCTTTAGAAGCGATTAAATATGCGCTTGATGATTTAGTTCTTCCTGAAATTATGGAAACTGATGAAGCGGAACCCGAATCAGATGTAGAGGCCGATGTGGAAGTACAAGCTGAAGCAGAAATCGCCGATGTGGCCCCAGTGGAGACTGAAGATGTTGAAGTAGAAGATGCTGATATTGAATCTTTTATTGATGATTCTGAACTTGAAACACTTCCACCAGCGTTTCCTGAAGAGCCATTTGAGGCTGATATAGCAGATAAGAAGTCTAAGAAAAAGCAAAAAAGCCGTAAGCCTGTTGTTCCTGAATATGACGAACTGGACGAAGATTTATGGCTTGAAGAAGATGATGAGGAGCTGGATTCTCGAAAAGGTAAAAAGAAGGGCGGCAAATCAAAGAAGCGCCATTTAGTATATGATGAAGATTTGGGCGAAATGATAGCCAAGCGCCGCCGTAAAGGTAGCCGTAGACGACGTGATGATATGGGTTTTGATGATTTTGATTAAGCCATGAGCGGGCAAAAGCGAACATCAACCCTTAAAAAGCGCAAGTCGCCACAACGTACTTGTGTGATTTGTCGGAAGGTGCAAGACAAACGTGACTTAATCCGTATTGTCCGTACCTCTGATGCACGTGTACAAATTGATATAACAGGCAAACAAAATGGACGTGGGGCATATATCTGCCGCCAACGTGACACCTGCCAAGGGCAGCTAACTCGTGAAAGCATTAATCATGCTTTACGCACGTCCATTTCTGATGATGACTGGAAGGATTTACAGGATCAACTTATGAATCCTTAAATACAGTCAGCTATTTTAATAATCTAAGTTGTATCAAATAACACGCACGTCTCGGCTCTATTCACTGTTAACAAGGGTGAACCGAGACGTGTTTATTTGGATGAGATATAAGGAGTAAAAGTTATATGGCAGAAAAGCGTGGAGTTCTAGAAGTACCTGATTTTATGACGGTACGTGAGCTTTCAGAACTAATGGGGGTCAGCCCTATTGAGGTTATGAAACAATTGATCGCTAATGGGGTGATGGCCTCCATAAATCAGCAAATTGATTATGATACAGCAGCAATTATCATCGAAGAGATGGGGTATGTACCTCGTCCGCTTCGTGAAGTAGAAGAAGAAAAGCGCCAAGCTGAATTAGAGGCTCAACGTCCTAAGTGGCGTACTGAATTATATGCCACTGAAGAAATGGAGAATTTACAAAAACGCCCTCCAGTGGTAACTATTTTAGGACATGTCGATCATGGAAAAACATCTTTGCTTGACGCGATTCGACAAACGCGCGTTGCTGATGCAGAAGCTGGTGGTATTACCCAAGCAATAGGTGCTTATCAAATTACCTATAATGGCAACAAAATCACCTTCATCGATACTCCCGGTCATGAGGCTTTTACTGCTATGCGTGCACGTGGCGCGCAAGGAGCAGATATTGCAATTTTGGTCGTTGCAGCAGATGATGGTGTGATGCCTACGACACGTGAAGCTCTTGATCATGCGCGTGCCGCAGGTGTGCCAATTGTAGTGGCCTTAAATAAGATCGATAAACCCAATGCGAACCCGGAATATGTAAAGCAGCAGCTTTCGGAGATTGGCTTAACACCCGATGAGTGGGGCGGTGATACGCTTGTTATACCTGTCTCAGCACGCACTCATGAAGGCCTTGATAACTTACTAGAGGCAATTTTACTAGTTGCTGAAGATGCAGATATTTTTGCTAATCCAAATAGTAAAGCTGCGGGTGTAGTGCTAGAGGGGCGCGTTGAATCAGGGCGGGGAGCTATTGCAACCTTGCTTGTTCAGAACGGAACACTTAAACAAGGCGATGTTGTCGTTGCTGGCATAAGCTATGGACGTATCAAATCAATGTTTGATGATCGCGGTAATAAAGTTAAAGAAGCTGAACCATCAATGCCCGTTTCAGTAATGGGACTTAGCGAACCACCTAGTGCTGGCGAGCGTTTTGAAGTCGTAAAAAACATCAAAGAAGCACGTTCAATTGTTGAAGAACGTCTCCAAGCCAGCGCTGAAGCTCAACAAGGGCCACTTGCCGCAATGTCACTTGAAGATTTCTTTAAGCGTATGGCTGATGCAGAGCGCAAAGAGCTATTGCTTATCGTAAAAGTTGATGTCTTCGGCTCTCTGGAGCCAGTGGTACGTTCTTTAGAAGAGCTTTCTAGTGATGATGTGAAGATTACGATTTTACGTAGTGACATTGGCAATGTCACTGAAAGCGATGTAAATCTTGCTAGTGCGTCTGGCGCTATTATCATAGGCTTTAACACAGAAGTAGATAATGCGGCAGAACGTGCTGCAGCAGCGCTAGGGATTGAAATCCGCACCTATAACATTATCTATAAGCTCATCGAAGATGTAGAACTCGCTCTCAAAGGAATGCTTGATCCTGTTTATGAAGATAAGCAAATTGGAACAGCTCAAGTTCGGCAAGTATTCCATATTTCTAAGATCGGAAATGTGGCAGGGTGTTATGTGACTTCTGGTGTTGTACGTCGTAACGCGCGTGCGCGAGTAGTTCGTCAAGGAAACGTCTTGGCAGAAGGCTTACAGGTTACGAGCCTAAAACGTGTTGCTGAAGATGTTCGTGAAGTGCGTGCGGGTTTTGAATGTGGTATCGCACTGGATAAGTTTTCCGAGTTTGAAGAAGGCGATATTATCGAATTTACCGTTCGTGAGCGGGTAAATTAATTTATTGTTCCCTTTGATGCTTAGAATATGAGCGATGTTGGAATGATATAGAGTGTTATACCTGTGTCATTCCAACATAATTAAACTATGAGGAGGATGGCTTTATGACCATTAAATCCCAGCGCGTGGCTGATCTGATATTTGAACATCTAAGCCAAATCTTATTGATGGAAGCACGCGATCCCCGTTTGCAAGGCTTAACCATAACTGAGGTGAAGCTCGACCGTGAATTAGAACACGCGCAAATATATGTTAATGCGCTAGGTGAAGAAGAACGTAGAGATGAAGTAATGGAAGCCTTAGAACGCGCGAAAGGCTTTTTGCGAAGTGAACTTGCTTCACGGTTACGCTTACGACGAATGCCAGAATTACATTTTCATTGGGACTATACTATTGAAGCAGCCATGCATATTGAAGAAGTATTGGATAGCTTGAATATTCCAGATGAAGAAAAAGATAGTCATGAGTTAGATGATGAGCAAGAATGACAGTATAACACCTTTGGTGCAACTAGAGTGGGATAAAGCTGCTGCTCTTATTAGTCGAGGAAAACGTATTGCCGTATTAACTCACGTTCAACCTGATGGCGATGCGATTGGTTCAATGCTAGGTTTGACACTTGCTTTACGTCAAATAGGTAAAGAAGCTACTCCTGTTGTGGATGGTGGCTTACCCGAACGTTTTGCATTCTTACCTGCTAGTCATGAAATTCTCTCTTCAGTTGAAGACCTTGAGGTTGATCTTATTGTAAGTACTGATGCAAGTGATATGAAACGTCTTGGAAATGCCGGAGCAGGACTGCGTGAACGTGGTTTGCCACTCGTCCAGCTCGATCATCATCAAACTAATTTATTATTTGGTGATGCTAATTTAGTCGATGCGCGAACAGCTGCAGCTGCTGAAGGGGTTTATGATCTGCTTCAATATTATAATTGGCCACTTACTCCTGAAATAGCTCAATGTTTGTTGACGGGCATTGTCACAGATACGTTAGCCTTTCGTACAAATTCAACCACGAGCGCTTTGCTTGGAAAAGCTCAAGTGTTAATGGAAACAGGAGCTGATTTGCCTGAAATTGTACAGCGTACATTAGCCACCATCCCCACAGCTCTGATGCGTTTTAACGCCATTGTGATGCAGCGTTTCCAACTAGAGCCTGAAGGCGTGATCTGGGTTACGATTACCCTAGAAGACTTTAAAGAGGCCGGTCTGTCATTTGATACCTATGTAGGGCTTTCTGGTTATATGATTCAATCAGAGGATGCGGTCATATCTGCGACTTTAAAACAGCTGCCTGAAGGTGGAACGGACATTAGTATGCGGGCTGTGCCGGGCTATAACGTTGCACAAATTGCATTAAGTTTGGGTGGTGGTGGACATCTTCTAGCTGCTGGTTGTACTCTGGACATGCCTTTAGATGAAGCCGTTCAAACGCTTTTGCCTATGCTTAAAGCTGAAGCACGGCGCGGTGAAAAACTCTATACCTAAATAATGACCGAATTAGGATTTTTGAACATCAACAAACCTCTTGGCATGACGAGCCATGACGTGGTGAATTGGGTGCGGAAGCATACCAACATGAAAAAAGTTGGTCATGCAGGAACACTTGATCCTATGGCAACGGGTGTGCTTGTTATTTGTTGGGGAAAAGCAACTCGCCTTAGCCAATATGTGATGGGGCACTCTAAAACATATATTGCCGAACTAACTTTTGGTATTGAAACAGATACTTATGATGCTGAGGGGAAAGTCGTTCGCGAGGATTCTCACGTTATTAGTCGTGCAGATGTTGAGGGAGTACTGCCCTTATTTCGAGGAGAGGTGTTGCAGCGTCCTCCTATGTTTAGCGCCATTAAAAAAGACGGAAAAAAACTTTATGAACTTGCGCGGCGTGGTCAAGAAGTTGAAATCGAGCCTCGTCCTGTGCATATTGAATCACTAGAAATTATATCGTGGGATTTTCCTCGTTGTCTTATCAAAGTAACTTGTTCTGCTGGCACTTACATTCGCAGCCTTGCTTATGATATTGGAAAGGCCGTTCAAGTTGGGGCACATTTATCAGCCCTAACACGCACTACGATTGGCAATTTTTTTACGTTAGAAAATGCTGTATCACTTGAGGAACTAGCGAAAGCTCTTGAGCAAGGAAAATGGCAATCCTATTTAGTTTCTCCACGCCAAGCGCTATATGATATTCCTGCTATTGTTGTAGACGATGTGCAGGTACAACATCTTAAACAAGGGCGTTTTCTACGTTTATCGGATGAATATCCCAGTTTATTACAAGTATACGATTCACAAGAACACTTTATCGCTCTAATAGAAAAGCACCCTAATTATCCGCATTTTTGGAAACCCAGCAAGGTATTTGCTTGAGGGATTTTGTATATGGTATTGCATGTTCAGAGTTTATCTCAGCTTAGTGTTGAGCAGCCTAGTATTGTTACTGTAGGGATGTTTGATGGTGTACATCGAGGCCACCAATGGCTTGTACGCCAATTGGTTGAAGCCGCACAGAAGAATCAATATTTATCTGTTGTCTTAACATTTTTCCCGCATCCTGACGTAGTTATTCGGGGGATTACGGGGCGTTATTATCTCACTGAGCCGAATGAACGTGCTGAGTTATTGGGAGAATTAGGTGTTGATATTGTAGTGACTTTTCCTTTCAATGAGCAAGTGCGTCAGATGCGGGCTCAAACTTTTGTGGATCAGCTCGTAGAACATACAAAAATGGTTGAATTTTGGGCTACTGCAGATTTTGCACTAGGTTATAAGCGTGAAGGTAACATTGCTTTTCTGCAGGAACAGGGAACGATCAAAGGCTTTCGTGTGCATACTATTGAGTTGGTCGCAGATGAACAGGGGGATATTTTGCGCAGCGCACTGATTCGTGACGTTTTGAACGCAGGAGATATGCGCAGAGTATCTTATTTACTAGGGAGACCCTATCGGGTTAAGGGAACTGTCGTACATGGTGAAAAGCGTGGCAGGAAAATCGGCTTTCCTACCGCAAATGTATCTGTTTGGGAAGGAAAATTATTGCCAGCTAATGGAGTTTATGCGTGTTGGGCCTTTCTCGGTGAAGAACGCTTTATGGCTGTAACAAATGTTGGACAGCGCCCAACCTTTGATGGCGAAGATATAACAGTGGAGGCTCATTTGCTAGATTTTGATCGTGATATTTATGGAGAGGAACTTGCCCTAGATTTTGTGGAGCGTTTGCGTGGTGAAATGAAATTTGATGGGATACAATCCCTTATTAATCAAATTCAACAGGATGTTATGCTTGGACGTAGCATTCTTTCTGAATCTTGAAATCTTACCGATAACCGCACCTAAAGCCCCTTGCTTTAGCGATGGGGATGTAGGGCGCTTGCTTATGGTATAATACAACCTAGACGCGCCTCAAAGAAGTGACCTAGTAATATTATGATAA
>RFGP01000023.1 GCA_003697365.1 Chloroflexota bacterium
GACAAGCCTAAAAGCGGTTACACAATGGAAGATCACGCCAAAGACGTAGTAGGGCTGTTAGAGCGCTTAGGTTGTGAAGCGGTGACCGTTGCCGGCCATTCTTTTGGTGGACTATTGACCTATTACCTCGCCGCCAAATATTCCCAATATGTGGATCGTTGCATTGTGATGGATGCACCTGCTGATGTTCATGAAGGCATACTCGATCAAATTCAGCCATCACTCGCGCGCCTAGAGCAAACGTGGCCGAGCTTTGAGGAATATCTTCACTATGTTAAAGCGATGCCCTATTACCCTGATGGCTGGTGGGATAGCGCCCTTGAAGTATATTACCGCGCTGATGTTGAGCTTTTACACGATGGAAGCGTAAAGCCGCGCAGCAACCCTGATCACATCCGCCAATGCGCTGAAGGGACGTTGAAAGTAGATTGGCACGCGCTTGTCAGCAAGATCGCACAGCCTGTATTATTTTTGCGCGCTCCTGAGCCATTTGGGCCACCGAACTTTCCGCCATTAGTGCCAGCAGAACAGGCCCAAGCAACCATGAAACGACTAAAAAACGGTACATTAGCAGAAGGTGTTGGCAATCACATCACTTATCTGTTCGGAGACAATGCGAAGCTAATTGTTCAAACCATTGGACAATGGCTAGAACACACAGAAGATGCAATGAGCCTATGAGCGCTAGGTGTAAAATAGACAATTTTATAATCTTAGACTGCGTGTTTAGCGAACCATAGCATATAATAACGTTGACAATTATATTATATTACTCTGCTAAAGGTTGAAGGATGCTGCGCAATTTATCGTCAGCGCTGTATGTTGCCATTGCTGCGCTGTTATTGTTTAATTTGGGGTATCAATATACAAGTACACTGCAAACCATCCCCAACGGCAGTGAACATCGCATGATGATTGATGTAGGGGAAACACAAGCTGTTCTAAATACATGGGGCACACTTCATGCAACGGGTTATCCTCATTACGTCATTACGGGGAATTTACTCACCGCTCTATTGCGCATTTTGAGTGTGGATGGCGTAACAGCGGCGGCGTTGGTCTCGTTGATATGGGCAGTGCTAGCGTTGATAGTGCTGAGCTTGCTCGTTATTGATCTCACGGGACAACTTTGGTGGGGAGTGTTCATCGTTGCCGTTTTTGGCTTAACGCGCTTTGTGTGGGTTCATGCCGTTGTCGCCGAGATTTATTCTTTCGGGCTATTGATACAAGTGATACTCTTTTGGCTTGCTGTTACGCCGCGCAATATCTCCCACCGCATTTCATGGTTAGCGCTTCTGGGTGGCATTGGCGTGGCTCATCATCGCGGCATTGCATTCATGGCCATAGGTCTGATCGTCGCGGCATGGCCCTATTTATGGCCCCAGCTTCGTGAAAAGCCGACCCGTTTATTGTGGTGGCTTTTTTTAGGCGTTTTAGGCTTTCTTCCCTATGTTTACCTACCGCTCCGCGCTGATGCACGATGGGCTTATGGTGAGTTAGATACTTTACGTGGTGTATGGATTCAATTTCGGGGTGAAGAAGCCAATTGGTTAATGCATTGGCCTCATTCTAGCCAAGAGCTTTGGGAAAACACCCTAGCCTTTTGGCGCGTTTTAGTGAATGAATTGAGCGTTATTGGCATCATCATTGGCGCTATCGGCTTAACTTGGGGAATACTACAACGCCAAACGCGCCGCACTGCGCTGATGTTTAGTCTGGTTGCGGCATTGTCTGCGGCTTTTTCTTGCATCCTCTATTATGACATCCTCGCAACATTGGTATTGAATGTGACAATTGCCTTGTTGTTCGGCATTGTATTTGTGATGCAGAGCATTCTCACACACCTCCCCACGCGCCTTGAATTGTTGGGCGTTGGCATTGTTGCCGCGCTGTGTGCGGGGTTGCTGGTCATGCATAATGCTTCCTTTGTAGAAGGGCTCGTCACTGATCCTACAGGGTTGGAAACCATCGAGCTTGCTGAGCTTGCCCCAGCTGATAGCACGCTCATGCTGGCATGGGGGCCGCGTTATTTCGCCGTCGGCGTAGCGCAAGATGTTCAGGGGCGCTTACAACATATTGACCGCGTCGATCATCGGGGTGATTTTAGGGCAATATTAGCCAGCGGTCGGCAGTTAGTAACCGCAGAGTATACCTTTTATGCACAGCCCGTTAGTTGGTGGCAAGACAAGCTAAAATCCCCTGTTTACTTGCAGAGCATCGCACCTCGCCTTGTTGAAATTCGCACCACACCTACGCTGATTGATCCCCCTGCTCTACCTTCTGATGATGGTGCAGTAGTCGTGCAACAAAACTGGGGGGTAGATTGCAGTTTCGATGATGAAATTGTGCTGTGGGTGGAATGGGTTGCGCTAGAAAAACCAACTAAAGATATGAGCGTCATGGTGCATCTGTTGGATGAAAAAGATCGCATTCTTGCTAATGCTGATGTTAATGCCCCCGTCTATGGATGGCGGCCCTTGACCACATGGCTAGCGGGTGAACAAGTGCTCGACCACTATCTTGTACCACGCCTTCAAGAAGGCAAGAGCATACGGCTGGGCTTATACGAATACATCCCACCACAGACCTTCTTAAAGTACAACGTTCTCAACATTCCGATCACTTGTCCTTAGGAAAAGATAAGTTGTTCTAATCACCTAGCTTGAATTCAGCATTTATATGCTAGTATACGCATTACATGTTGAATGCTATTGAAGGTATTAGGTTGATGAAGATTTTTAAACGGCTCAATCAGTTTATTCGTCGCTCATTAGGATATATGGACGATTTGCCTGACGTGAACGTTAGCATGGGGCGACTTTTGCGTTATCTCAAACCCTATTGGGTGCGCATGGTTGTTGCGATTATCACGCTTTTATTGGGATCAGCGCTGACGCTTGCCTATCCGCTTATTGTGCGTGATGTCATTGATGCCGTCGTAGAGTCGGACACACAAAGCCGTTTCGGCGAACTCATTATCTTGTTATTGGGGATTTTCGCACTGCAATCTATCGCGAGTGCTATCAACAGCTATAACTTAGGTTATGTTGGCGAGCACTTAGTAATTGACATACGGCGAGAGCTTTTTGACAAACTCATCGCGCAATCTGTGTACTTCTTCACAGAACGTCATAGCGGAGAACTCATCAGCCGCGTGAGCAACGACACTGAACAGCTGCGCAGCGTCCTCACCGATAGCATTACACGGCTTATATCGCAAACCTTAACGTTGGTAGGTTCGCTCATCCTCATGACATTGATCAATTGGCAACTCATGGTTTTCATCGTAATTGTGTTGCCTATCGTGGGGGTGGCTAGTGTAGGCTATGGCTATGTCATGCGCCTTATTTCAACGCGCCGCCAAGATGCAAAAGCGGCTTCATCCGTTGTCGTAGAGGAATCGGTTTCCAGCGTGCGCATTGTGAAATCATTCGCCCGCGAAGCCTACCAGATTGAGCGCTTTCAGCGCGCGGATGCGCACCTACTGCATGAAGGCATGTCGTTAGTAAGACTTAGCACGCTTTTTAACGCCGCGATGGGCTTCATTATGTCGCTTGCAACAGTGGGCTTTTTGTGGTTTGGAGGGCGGCAAGTATTGGCAGGCAACCTTGAAGTGAGCGAACTTGTCGCCTTTTTATTTTATGGGGCAAATGTGGCCGGCGGCATCGCTACTTATATTAGCATTTATGGCGCATTCCAAGCGGCAATTGGTGCCACAAGGCGCATCTTTGAGATCATCGATGCCCAACCCACCTTGCGCGATCTGCCCAATGCTCAACCTATGCCCCCTATTGAAGGCCATCTTCTCATCGATCATGTTTCCTTCGCATATCAGACAGGCGTTTTTGTGCTTAAGGATATTGTGCTCGAAATTCAGGCAGGTGAATCGTTAGCGTTGGTTGGGCCTTCTGGTGCGGGCAAAACAACGCTGTTTAATCTCATTCCGCGTTTTTATGATCCTACAGAGGGCAAGATTTTCATTGATGGCGTTGACATTGCCACTGTGCAGCAAATTTCCTTGCGCGCACAAATTGGGCTTGTGCCACAAGATACGCATTTGTTTTCCGGACGCATTGATGAAAATATCCGTTTTGGGCGTTTAGATGCCAGCAAAGAAGAGATTATTGCTGCGGCCAAAGCTGCCAATGCACACGACTTTATTATGAGCTTTCCTGACGGCTATCGTACAGTTGTAGGAGAGCGTGGTGTAAAGCTAAGTGGTGGTCAACGCCAACGCATCGCTATTGCGCGCGCTATCCTTAAAGACCCGCGCATTTTACTTTTGGACGAAGCGACCAGCTCACTCGATAGTGAATCAGAAGCAGCCGTTCAAGATGCTCTTAATCGCCTGATGAAAGGACGCACCACAATTATCATCGCACATCGTCTAAGCACGATTCGCGCTGTTGATCGTATTGCTGTTTTGGAAGAGGGACGGCTCGTTGAGCTAGGAACACATGAGGCACTCATGGCAAAAGAAGGGCTCTATGCGCGCTTGTATCGAATGCAATTTGAGCGTGAAGTAGTTTCAGAAGAAAAGCCACAAGTGCACTAACTTGTGGCCATCGTACAGAAGGAAAGAATAGGTGCCAGATATGAGGATGAGATAATTGCTGAATAATTAATCGCTATGTAGCCCTACGCGATTGCCTTCAGAATCGATAATGAACGCCATGAAGCCAAATGGTGAAATATCCGTGCGTGGCAAGGCGATTTTGCCCCCTGCTTCTTCTACGCGCGCGAGCACTTCATCCAATTTGCCACTTGCATTCAAATAAATAACCGCCCCACCCTCAGAAAGCGGACGATAGCCTTCACCCTTTACAAGTGCCCCTGAGACATCATTTTGTGGATCATCAGTGGGAAACATATACATTTGAGTTTCTGGGATTTGTTGCATCTTAATATCGAAAATAGCATTATAAAACTGAACAGCGCGCTCAAGATCAAGGACGGGGATTTCAAACCAATTTACAAAAGATGCCATTTGGAATACTCCTTGCTGAAACAGAACATATGTTCATAATACGAAAATTTGTTCTATTTGTCAAGCGTTAATTTGGCACACGAATTTTTTTGATAAATAAGTGTTTTTCATCATAATCTAACGCAATTCCCCACCCCAACGCTTGTGCCTGAATACGCGAGCTATAAAGTACCATCGCAATAAGGGCCATTCTCAGATCGTTGGGATCGGGCAGTTCGATCACCAATGGATCATCGTCAATGTTCAGCGCTTCAGTCGCATCAATAAGCTCTTGCCATTGTTGCACAATATCCACCATGTTATACCTCTCGCCATAGTAAAAAACAAACGTAATTCAAACTTTATCATAGCACATATTCTTGTTCTAATGAACCAACGCTCTTGCATAGCTGTAGACTAAAAGAGATAGTGTGCCCTAAAGGAGTATTGCCCTATGTCTCTTCAACGCATGTTTACATTTTTATTTGGCACGGGCTTGTTGACTTTGCTATTATCATCACAGGGTTCTTCTATTGCCCCCACATCTGCCCAAAACGATAACTTTACACCTAGCGAGTGCGGCTTTTATGTTCCTGTTGGGATGCCTGTGAAGTGTGGTTATTTAACTGTACCTGCAGATCGGGCAAATCCTGATGGAGAGACAATGCGCCTGCATGTCAGTTATTTTCAAAGTTTTAGCGAAACCCCCGTTGATGATCCGATAGTTTACGTCATGGGTGGTGTAGGTGGCGGGCCGGGCAGCGATGAGTCTATCGCGTTATATCAAGGCGTTGATGTTGACTTTGCAATTTTCCTAGAACACCGTGATTTTATTGTGTTGGATCAACGCGGCATGGGATATTCTGAGCCGAATTTGAATTGTCGAGCTTATGAGCAAGCCATTATCGCCAATGCGCAAGCCGCACAAACGCCTAACACAATTTACCAATCATTAGAAAGCGCACTACAAGATTGTTTTGCGACATTTAATGCTGAGGGCATTGATCTTCGCCACTTTAGCACCGAAAACACAACCGCCGACCTTGAAGACTTGAGGGCTGCATTGGGCATAGAAAGCTGGAATTTATACGCGGTTGGCTATGGCGCACAACCAGCCTTAAATTATGCACGCGATTATCCCGAACACACGCGGAGCATAATTCTGAGTTCTCCTATTACAGACTTACCTACATGGCTGCAAAGTGAAGTGAGTCGTGTTGAAGCAAGTCTACAGACGCTATATACGAGTTGTGCCCAAAGCGAAGAATGCAATACCGACTTCCCACAAGTGAGCACTGCTTTTGAGGAAGCTATCGCCCTGTTAGCAGAAAATCCTGTCACCATAGAAATTGCACACCCTATTGTAGGTGTGCCAATGGATTTCGTAATTGATGATGATCAGTTCATCGAAACGGTAAAGTGGAGCTTGCTCTTTGCTGAAAATATTTTATTCTTGCCATTTATCATTGAAACTACGGCGGTGGGAAGCTATCGCTTCTTAGCGATTTTGGCCAGCCAATTGGTGAACATTGCCCAATTCACCAACGAGGGTACACACTATGCGCTTCTGTGCCAAGAAGCAATACCTTATATCAATGATGTTGGTGATGAAACCACACTTAACGCCATTGCCGTTGAACATCTGAAGATTAACTTAAAGCTAGCACAATCCATTTGCCAAACACTGAACTTGCCACCTCATGCGCGTTTTGAAGTACCAAACATAACAAAAATCCCTTTGTTAGTCTTTAGGGGAGAATACGAACATGTTTCACTAGAAAGCGACATTGAGGCGATACTTGCTATGAACCCCAATGCGCAAACATTCACTTTCCCAAACCTGACTTATGATGTGCTTTATAGTTGGGATATATGCCCACAGCTTGTCACTGCTGATTTTTTGGAAGCGCCCCAACAAACCATCAACACACCTTGTTTACAAGCAATAGAGCCTACCGACTTCATGTCAATAGCTGATATGCTGCAATTGCAGGGCAGCTATACTGCCGAGTAGTGTTCCTTACCACCGAAGGTAGAAAAGCCATCTTCAAGGATCGGGAATCTCTTGTATAGGAAGGAAGATCGTAAAACGGCTTCCTTCTTTGCCGCTTTCAACGGTAATGTGGCCGCCATGTAATTCAATAATACGACGCGCAATTGGCAACCCCAACCCAAACCCTTTAGTGGTATGAGCCATATCTGCACGATAGAAGCGCTTGAAAATATGCCCTATGTGTTCCATTTCAATGCCGCCGCCGGTGTCAAGAATCATGATGACGTACCAATCGTCGCTCATAGCCAATTGAACTGTCAATGTCCCACCAACAGGTAACACCTTTAAGGCGTTGTCAACGAGTTCTGTGATGGCAACGCCTAGATAATGCGCATCTGCTTCAAGTTGAATGCGCTCTTCAGGCAATAAAAGGTTTAGCTGAACATTTTGGTCTGTAATGCGATGCTGCACCTTTGCCAACAGTTCCCGAACGACACCCTGTAAAATGACCGTGTGCCGTTTAAGCGCTTGCAAGCCATCTAGTTTTGCCATCAGCACTAAACGCTCTACTAAATGCGAAATACTTTGTACTTGGCGCTCAATGATTTGGCGATAACGTTGTTGGCGTTCTGGTTCAGAAGTATTTGTCATCAAATAAGCATTGGTATTGATGATTGATAAGGGTGTGCGAAATTCATGAGCAGCTTTGTCGATGAATTCCGTCAAAATTCGGATGCGCTCTTGTTCAAGTTCAGCTGAGATAAACTGCGCGTCTTCTTGCCGCTGAGCTGTAATATCTTTGACAATGCCAACGACACGAATCACCTGATTCTCATCGCCCCTTACTGGAAAAGTGCGAATAAGTATCCAATGTTCTTCAGTGGTGTGGATTTTGGGCTTCAAACGTACTTCTAGAAAAGCCAAGTCTTGAAAAATACGCCCCTCTCGCCAAAAAGCATATACTTTGGGGCGATCGGCAGGATGCACTTCACGGATCAGCCAAAGTGGATTGGTTGAGGTGGGGTTATGCGTCAAATCAAAACTACGATGATAGGCATCAGAAAGATATTCCACTTGATTAAGTAGTGGATTATAGACAAATAAAATGTCATCAATATGATCAGCAATGAGAGAGAGCTGTTGCTTTGATTGGTGTTGCAGGCGCTTTTGAGGGCTAATATCGATCATCAACACCACGCCATAAGCCACGTTCCCGTCAAGGTCTTGAATTGGAACGCCCACGACGTTAAACGTATTCCCATTGTCGCGATATTCAAAGTCTTGAGCGTGTCCATCCAAAATATCTGTATAAGCTGCGTGCATTATATCTAGGTGTGTATCTGACCATACATCAAAGATGCTTTTGCCTTCAAGAGTGCGCAAATCAACCCTCCCCGGACCATTCAGATAGGTGCCATCCGAAAGCAAGAACCGCAAATCTAGATCGAACACAAGCACAAATACACCATGCAAATGCTGGACAATCCGACGGTAATTTTCTATAGTGCCTTGAAGTATTTTGGGGATAAGATCGCGCATCCCAACTTCTGTACCATACCCCTGTATGGCAACGATCTCTCCATTTGCGTTGAGAAGGCTAGTCTCAGTCCATTGATACGTTATAATGCGACCATGTATATCTTCAAGTTGTACATCACTAACAATAGTGGTGGGCATTTGGAAAAGTCGATCTAAGCGTGTTGATCTTTGTTCGGGCATACCGATAGGAATGAAGTCATTGATTTGTTGTTCGTGTGTGATCGTTGCAGAAAGCCCGAAGAAGTTTTGAAATGCTGCGTTACTATACTCAATATTACCATGACGATCATAACGGCAAACTAACTGCGGCAACTGATCGATGGTTTGCTGCAAGGTTTCTAAGGTATTCTGTTGTTGCTGAAGCTGTGAGAGCAAATGCTGTTGAATGCGAGCATCAACATTGTATTGCGCGAATATGTTTCGCAATTCAGCAAATAATGAAGTATTCATGTTTGACTTTCTATCGAGAATTGTAATTCTATAATTTCATTATGCGATCAATTGAGACTAAAAGCAATGAACTTAATAATTCGCTCACTTCAATTTCCACAAGATTTAGATATTTTGCTTCAACTCACAGTCAAAACGTTTCAGTTTCCTAATAAGCCCGCATGGAGCGTTCCTGAAAATCTTGCCGAGATTTTGCGCCCTCAAGTGCGCGCATTTAAGACAATTTATCCGCTTTGGCGCTTCTTGACGCGATCCGATGCCGCGCAACGTCAAGCATTAGGTGGATTTTTAGCAGAAGCTGATGGGCACCCCGTTGGAGTCGCGAATGTGCTTCGCTTCAGGCAAAGTCCCCATTACGAGATCGGCAACGTGGGCGTGTTACCTGAATATCGCCGACAAGGAATTGCACGACGGCTCATGATCGCATGTCTGGAGCACGCCACCACACTGGGGGGAACTTGCGCGTTTCTAGATGTCATCGCTGAGAATACCGCTGCCGTCACCCTCTATAAAAATATGGGGTTTCAAGTAATAGATCGTAGCCTAGAGCTCAGCCATCCAGCACCTGTTCCTATGCCAAATGCACGTCGACTCCCGTCACCCTATCGCAGTGTGGCGTTTGGCTTTGGAGATGGGCACTATTGGGCTCAGCTAGCTGCTCAGCTTGGCAAATCAGATAATGTGGCAGACTATCAGTATTTGCCAAATATTCGCCGCATTGCACCTTTTTATTTTTCGTTGGCAGGGTTACATTTTTGGGGACGCGCTGTGACGAACGAACAGGGCATTGTGCGTGCAGTGATCTCTTTACTTTTTCAAAACGGCACCACTACGGCCACTTTAGGCATTCTTGACGAGGCCTTATTGCCATTTGTGCTGCGTTGGATTACGGACGTTGCCGCGCGCCGTGCTCCAGAGGCATCGCTGACCTTAAGCATTCGACACAGTGCACTGCCCCAAGAAGTGTTAAGCGCCCATGCCGAAAATGCGGGGTTTTGGATAGATTTTACTTATTTACGCATGGCATATACCTTGCCGTATCAAGAAAATTGCGTACAATCAAAGAAAATGGTATGTGCGCAACAACATCACAGTGAGGTTTGAGGATGTCTATTCAATTACCTTCTACGGATACCACAACACCTTACACAATTTCTAAATCTGTCACAATTCATTTTATTGGCGATGGTAAAATAGCCGTTGTGCAACTTGAATCAAACGCCAAAGCTGCATTAGATGCTTACGAAGATGTCATACAAACGCTGTTGCGACAATGGCGCTTAGGCGAACCTCTACGTTTAATTCATATCATGACCCATCGCGAGCTCATTTTTACGCCACTCGCACGTGATCGAATTAGCGAAACGCTCAGCCTGCTGAATCGCACTACGCGGATTGGCCGCTCAGCGCTGGTCATTGATGGCAACACCACCCGCTGGCTGGCAGCAGTAGTACAAAACGCGATTCGTGGTGCTAAGAACGTGCAACAACGTCTTTTTTTTAACTATCCTGAAGCTGAAAATTGGGTACAAGAGTAAGCCCATCATCAGCCACTACGAGGGAGTTCTCAATGTCTGAAAAGCGCATGTTGGTCGCTTTAGCGCACCCAGATGATGAGTCATTTGGCTCAGGGGCGTTATTGGCAAAGTACACTGCTGAAGGTACGGATGTTTATTACATCTGCGCCACATTAGGGGATCGTGGCA
>RFGP01000182.1 GCA_003697365.1 Chloroflexota bacterium
ATTCAATATTTAAGAGAGACAAAAAAAGCTGGCAAAAGAAAAAATAGATCGAGAAATTTTACCTCAAAATTTATATGAGCGTGTTCATCAGGTTGATCAACAAGTCATCAATAGCGGCTTAGTACAATCATATGAATTTGAGCAACAAGAAGAAGGGAAGCAATACACATATTGGGTAACAAAGCAACCTTATATCTCAGAGGATGGTAGAATTGAGGGCGTTATCTCCATTACTCATGATATAACCCCTATCAAAGAAAAAGAACAAGAGCTGCGCCAAAGTGAAACATACCATCGTGCGCTCATTCACAATACATTAGACATCATTTTAATTGTAGGTAAAGATGGCAAACTGCGATTCTACAATGAAGCGTTTCAGAGAATATTAGGTTACTCTTCAGAAGAATTATCTCAAATGACAGTGCTTCATCTCATTGCTTCTGAAAGCCGCAAACAAGTTTTAGAGAAATTTTTTCAAATTTTGAACAATGAGAATACAGCTTCTATAGAATGTCCTGTCATTCATCACGATGGTCATCAGCTCATCTTTGAAATTGTTGCAATTGATTTAACAGAAAGCCCGATTATTCAAGGTTATATAGTAAACGCGCGTGATATTACGTTGCGTAAAGAAGCAGAACATAAGTTACAGCGTTATATCAGCGCTATGGAATCCTTACATGAAATTATGGTGCGCTTCAGCCAATCCCTAAATCTAGATCGTGTTCTAGAGATGTTAGTGATTGGAGTAAATCGCATTTTTCCGCAAATGAATTTAGCTGTTTTTCACCTTGTATCTCTAGATGATTCTCCACCTCATCCATTACGTGTCTATGATCGACAAGCAGTACAAAATACTAAATTAGTACAAGCTATAGGAAAAAGCCTTTTAAATCTTAAGTCGCAACTGAATTCACAAGTTTTAATTAACATTCCCAATATCCAAGCTGAACCATTGTTGCAAGACTTTAATTCTTTTGAAGGTTCTTTATTGATCATTCCAGTAGTAGCTAATCAATCAACATTGGGAACACTATCGATTTCATCGCCCAAACTTAATGCATTTGATGATAAAGATGAAGTTTTAGCCGACATGTTAATTCGGCAAACAAGCGCCATACTTGAACGCATTCAACTTTATCAAGAAGAACAAAATCGTCGACAGCTTAGTGAAGCCCTCAGAGATTTGTCATTCGCCCTTAATCGTTCCCAAACCCTAGAAGAATTATTTGAGCATACTTTGCACTATCTATCGCAAGTTATCCCTAACGATACTTGTAATATTATGTTGCTCGATGATGAGCGACAATATGCAGTAATTAAAAAGATAGTAGGTAATATACCTCAAGATATTCTACTTGAAATTCTAGACTATCAATTCAAAGTTAGCGAATTTAAAAACCTACACTACGTTATACAAACTGGTCAACCGCTTATTATTGCTGATACAAGAAACAGCGTATATTGGAAAACAATCCTTCATCAAGAATGGGTGCGCTCATATGCTTGTGCACCTATACTTAGCAATCAAGAGATCATTGGCTTCTTAAATTTAGATAGCATACAACCAAACGCATTTGTTACTGTTGATCCTGCCCAACTGATGGTCTTTGCCAATCAAGTTGGCGTAGCAATTGAAAAAATTCGCCTCATCGAATCTGAGAAAGCGCAAAGAGAATTATCCGATACATTGCGTGCCATATCAGATGTACTCACAAGACCTATGAGCCTTGAAGAACTGTTAAAAGCATTTTTAGAACAAGTAGCTCATGTTATCCCTTATGATGCTGCTGCTATTTGGTATATTGATGAAGAAAAAGCAGCAGATCACTTTAGCTATGGGGTTGGCTACGAGAAGTTTGGCGTACAAGACATAATGCCCACACTACAACACACTGCTAAAAATAGCCATCTTATGCAACGACTAATGTCTACGGGTAAGGCATTGGTCGTACCTGAAATAGAAGGAAATGATCCAGAATGGCAAGACCCACGTTTTTCATGGATTAAATCTTGGGCAAGCGCCCCTATTTTCATACAAGGTCAATATTTCGGAAAATTAGTTCTTGATTCAACGCAAAAAGGGCTTTATAAGCCGAGCTACATTCCTCTGTTAGAAACCCTCACTCGTCAACTAAGCATCGCGCTAGAAAATGTCAACTTGTTAGAGACGCTAGAACAGCGCGTAGCCAAACGCACCCAAGAACTTAACCGAGAACGACAACAGCTACAAACAATTCTTTCATCAATGGATGAAGGTGTTATTTATCTTGAAACTACCCCACAAACACCAAATTTAACTGTCCGTTATGTGAATGAGTCGTTAAGAACGCTACTTGGCATCTCTTCTGATCAGTTTATTGGACATTCGTTGTCCATCATTTTGTCACGCATTAAATCCGAAAAAATAGTACAACACATCAACTCATTATTAGAAAGTGTTTATCAAGAAACAAAACCCACCCAACTAGTTTGGCGAGATGAATTTGTGATGCAATTAGTCAATGGCCAAGAAGTTGATTTTGCTGCCACGCTTACTGTGGTCAAAACAGAAGTTGAGCACGACTTTACGTGGGCGCTGATGGTTCTACGTGATATTAGCCAAGAAAAAGCATTGAATGCACAACGAGAACGCTTTGTGGCTAATGCCTCTCATGAATTACGCAATCCTCTAAGCAATCTTTTCACCCGAATGTACCTGCTGGAAAAGCAGCCTGATCGTCAAGAAGAACATATCGCTGTGATGAAGCGCACAGTAGAGCGCTTGAATGCGCTAGCTGAAGATTTATTAGATATTGCCAGATTCAACACACATAGCCATCTACAATTTCAATACATACAATTTGATTTGCGCGAACTAATTCACGATATTATTGAACAACAACGCAGCAATGCAGAAATAAAAGGTGTCACAATTATTGAACACTTGCCAGAACAACCCGTACAGGTGTGGGCAGACCGAAAGCGTATCGAGCAAGTTATCACAAATTTAATTTTCAATGCAATCAGCTATACAAAAGAAAAAACCACTGTTGAGGTTCAATTAGAAGAACAACAAGAATATATTTTATTATTTGTGCAAGATGAGGGTATTGGAATCGCTCCAGAATTCCATGAACAAATATTTTTGCCGTTTTTTAGAGCAAGTGAAGGCAAAGTTAGTGGCACAGGTTTAGGGCTTGCAATTGCAAAAGAAATCATTGAGCGCCACGAAGGAAAAATTTGGGTAGAAAGTGACCTAAATCAAGGGAGTCGCTTTATAGTGCAACTTCCTAAACGACTCCCTCAACATTTCAATTAGGCTACAACTTCGGGTTCACTGCTAGCGCTAACACCATCACTAGTGGATTCAGCGGGCAATGGTTGGCAACAAAGCACAAGTTGCCGCGCAGCCCGCACTTCATCCACACGCTTTACAGGTGCGTGATGTGGCGCTTCGTGCAAAAGTTGCGGGTTAGTACGCGCTTCTTCTGCAATCTTCTTCATTACAGAAACAAAGTGGTCTAAAGTAGCTTTCGTCTCAGTTTCAGTAGGCTCAATTAAGAGTGCTTCTGGCACGATCAACGGAAAATAATTGGTAGGTGGATGAATACCATAATCGATCAAACGCTTAGAAATATCCAAAGCATGAACATCTGGAACATCTTTCCAGCGCCCTTCTACAACGAATTCATGCCCACATAGTCGATCATATGGACTATTATAGGTGTCATGTAGCTGTACCCGTAGATAATTAGCATTTAAGACAGCATGACGCGCCACCTGATCTAGTTGATTTCCATAAGCCAAGATATAGGCATAAGCTCGAACGTGCATTCCAAAATTGCCGTGAAATGCTTTCAAACGCCCAATACTCTTTTCAGGCATTTGCCAACCATAGAGCGGTGCTTCATGCTCATCACTTGCTGGCTCAACAATGGTCACAATAGGACCGGGAAGATAAGGGGCAAGTTTTTCACTACAACAAACTGGGCCAGAGCCGGGACCTCCCCCACCATGAGGAGTAGAGAATGTTTTATGCAAATTATAGTGCATTACATCAATGCCCATCTCGCCGGGTTTGGCAATACCTAGCAAAGCATTCATGTTAGCACCATCCATATACATTAGGCCACCTACGCTGTGTACAGTTTCGATAATCTCCAGCAGATCATCTTCAAACACGCCTAATGTACTTGGAATTGTCATCATCATGCCAGCGATGGTATCTCGATGCTCATCACAGACAGCTTTTAACACTGCTAAGTCTACTTCCCCATCTGGGCCAGCCCCAATTTCAATCACTTCTAGACCAGCCATTGTGGTTGTTGCCGGGTTTGTGCCGTGTGCACTATTAGGCACCAAGATTTTTGTGCGCTTTTCATCACCCTGCTCAATATGGTATTTGCGAATCATTAAAATACCCGCAAACTCACCTTGTGCGCCTGCTGCAGGTTGCAAACTAGTAGCAGCAAAACCAGCAATTTCCCGCAACCATTCTTGCAAGCGATACATAAGAGCTAGAGCGCCTTGCACAGTATCGGTTGCTTGCAAAGGATGAATGTTAGCAAAACCATCTAGGCGAGCCATTGCCTCGTTAATTTTTGGGTTGTATTTCATCGTACACGACCCTAAGGGGTAAAAATGCGTATCGATCGCATTATTTAATTGACTGAGCCGTGTAAAGTGACGTACCACTTCAATTTCACTAACTTCTGGTAGTGGCAACTCATCTCGCAATAGTTCACTGGGAATATCCGTCGTCGGCACATCTGGCTGGGGCATTTTAACCCCCTGCCGTCCAGACTTACTCAACTCGTAAATCAAAGGTTCCATCATCATATACTTTCTACCAATACAACATCTCAACTTAACTAGCCTCTGCGATTTCACGCAGCGCCTTCACCAGCATATCAATTTCAGCCCGTGGATTCGTCTCAGTTACACATAAAAGCATTTGATTGCCCCGATGTGGATAGTCCAAACTGAGATCGTAGCCCCCAATAATGCCATAATCATCTAGCAAAGATTGGTTGATCTCATTAACAGGACGCGGACAAGTCACTACGAATTCTTTGAAGAAAGGCAAACTTCGATCCACGCTATAGCCTTCTAAGGCATCAATTTGATCAGCGGCATAATGCGCTTTATGCCAACAGAGTTCACCAACACGTTTCATTCCATGCTTGCCAAGTGCAGCCATATGAATACAAGCAGCCAATGCCATCAAGCCTTGATTGGTGCAAATATTACTAGTTGCTTTCTCTCGGCGTATATCTTGTTCACGGGGACGCAATGTCATCACAAAAGCGCGTTGTCCTTCCAGATCGCGCGTTTCTCCAACAATTCGCCCAGCAATCCTACGTACATACTTGCTATTTGTCGCAAAGAAACCAAGATAAGGGCCGCCAAAGCTCATAGGTATACCAAGCCCTTGCCCTTCTCCAACAACAATATCTGCCCCAAATTCGCCGGGTGGCTTTAAAATAGATAACGCTACGGGGTCAGCCACCACACATAGCAGCGCTCCATGCGTCTTTGTAACGCGCGCAAGCTCATTAAAGTCTTCAATTTGACCTAAGAAATTAGGATACTGCACTGCAACTAACATGGTATTTTCATCCACCATATCAGTAATATCAAGCAGTGTAGCAGTGCCACTACGATCTCCAGAAAACTTGAAGGGCTTATTTTGATGGTATGTACGCACCACTTCCCGATATTGCGGATGAATCGTCGGGGACAGAATCACTTTCTGACGCTTACCATTATGTATAGCGTTCGCCATTGTCACAGCTTCTGCCAAAGCAGTAGCTCCATCATAATGGCTAGCGTTCGCGGCTTCCATCCCTGTAAGATGTGCGATCATGCTTTGGAACTCAAACGTTGCTTGTAAAGTACCTTGACTCACTTCTGGTTGATAAGGAGTATAAGCACTATAAAACTCGCCACGCAACAACAGCTGATTCACGATAGCAGGCGAATAATGATTATATGCACCAGCGCCCAAAAACGTGGCATAGTGGCTGGTTGTCAGGTTAAACCAGCTCAAGGTTTCCATTGTTGTAGCGATTTCAAGCTCACTCAGCGGTTCAGGCAAGTTCAGTGTTGGGAAGCGATGTTGAGAAGGCACGTCCTCAAATAAAGCATCTAAGGAATCCACGCCAATAGCGGCGAGCATTGCTTTAACATCATCTTCAGTGTGTGGAATATAGCCCATAGTTACTCTCGACCATTACAGTATTCAGCATATGCGGTACTATCCATTAAACTCTCTAGCGCGCTTAGATCGCTAGCCTTAATTTTAATAAACCACCCTTCTCCATAAGGAGATTCATTTACCAACTCAGGCTTATCTTCTAAAGCACTATTAACTTCCACTACTTCGCCAGCTACGGCTGTATATAAGTCAGAAGTAGACTTCACGCTTTCAACAACACCAAATGCTTCGCCTGCATCTAGTTGGCGGCCAACTTCAGGCAATTCAACAAATACCACGTCTGAAAGCTGATCTTGGGCATAATCACTGATGCCAATTGTTACAATATCACCTTCGACGCGAAACCATTCATCAGTTTTCGCATACTTCAAATCTTCGGGGAAATTCCAACCGGCCATGAACATAGCTCCTTAATTTTCAGAAGTAAAAAACACATTGGGATAATGTTATCTATGATCCAAAAACTATGCTTCTGGATTATTTAACCAATCTACAATGTCATTATACACTTTTTGGGTGGTAACAAGATTAAAAGTTAGCTTACCACTCGCATCAGCTACAATCGTAGGACGCAGCACTAAACGATTATCAGAAGTAATCCCTATAGCGATAAAAGAATTTGCTGTTCCTACTTGGCGTGTGGTTGCCAAACCTGCTACGGGGTGTAATCGTTCAATACGACGCAGCAAATCATCGGCGCGTAGTCGTAATGCCACTTCAAGCGGCCCAAAACTTGCTGACAAACTAATGAAGCTCCCTTCTCGGCTCATCGCCAAAAGAGGATGCTCTGGATTCTCTTCTGAATTCGAGAGTATCAACACATTATCTTGATCAACAACCGCAACATCAAGAATTTGATAGTTACGCATAGTTAAAGTCTCCAAAAATTTTTTGCCAAGATTAATGTTGTAGAATATATCACAATCCACACAAAGATCATGCTGTTTCGTCAAAATTGAACAGTTTTAACTTAAAAACATAGCACAATGTAACATAAGTGGATTTTTTAATCAAAAACAAATCATTTGGCTTTAATATATTCTCTGTATACCTATAAGAATGAATGGCTAAGATTTAAGAGCTCCTTATACAATTATTGACGCACCAACAATCACAGCTATACTTAGGCTCGTCACCTTGACCTTTTAAAAACTATCATTAGATACTATGGCGACTATATCAACTCATATTCGGTCACAAATTAATGCATCAATACAACAGATAAAATCTGACACTGTCAAGCCAAAGTGGTGGCGAATGACAAGCCGTCGCTTTTGGATCGCAACGTTGCTTTGGGCGATACAGGCTATGTATTTTCCGATCAATCATCTCGTTAGAAGCGAGCGTAGCTTAGCTATCCAAGCTATCGATGGACGTATGCCGCGTATTAGCCTTTTTGTAGTGCCCTACCTTGTTGGTTTTGGCTATTTAGGCGCAGTTAATCATGTAGCAGCGGCATTTTTGTCTAAAAAACATTGGCAAGAGCATTGTATCGCGCTTTTAACCGTCACATTAACAGGGTTCACCATTTGGATATTATACCCAGCAAGAGTATTAAAGCGCCCATTTAAACCACGTTCTAAAAATTTATTCGACTATGCTTTAAGAATGATTCAGACTAGCGATAAAACCTACGGTCAATATAATTCATTTCCAAGCAGCCACGTTTATTATGTTAATGTGGGTTTACATTACTTAAAGAAAGAATATCCTGAATATAAGTGGTTCTTCAATACATCCATCGTGTTAAATGCTATGAGTACGCTTTTTACTCATCAACATTATATCGCTGATGTTGTCGCTGGTTTTGGACTATCTTATGCAACTACACGCTTGACGGATAACGTTATTGCACCGAAAATTCGCGATTATCTTGATCGTATAACCGAGTAAGTTTAGGGAACAAACAATCGAACAATGGAAACTCAAGAAACCAAAAACTACAAATACTACGACTTTGTAATGGCCGCTTTTGTGACGGTCTTATTGCTTAGCAATCTGCTCAGTAGTGCAAAAATCATTGATACAGGTGCAGCCATCGATTTCGGCCCGCTGGGGATGCTAGCACTGCTGTTTGACGCAGGAACGCTCGTTTTCCCCATCGCTTATATTTTTGGAGATGTTCTGACTGAAGTATATGGCTATAAGCGCGCCCGCCGAGTGATTTGGGCAGGATTTGCTGCATCAGCCCTTATGGCATTTATGGTTTGGATCGTTGGTATTTTGCCCGGTGAGTCTGAGTGGCAAAATTACGCAGGCCAAGAGGCCTACGATAGCATTTTAGGTGGAATCAGCGGTCTTGTTATCGCTAGCCTTACAGCCTATTTGATTGGCGAATTTCTTAACAGCTATGTGATGGCACGCCTAAAAGTGAAAATGCATGGTTCTATGCTATGGGTACGCACCATATCAAGTACGCTAGTTGGACAAGCTGCAGACACAACCATCTTTTTTGTCATTGCTACCGCATTGGGCGTTTTCCCGGTTGAAATTTTACTCTCGTTGATTGTGACAAATTACATTTTCAAAGTCTTCATCGAGGCCACCTTCACACCAATTACCTATCAGGTTGTCACACGCTTGAAGAATGCCGAACAAGAAGACTACTATGATTATGATACAAACTTCAATCCATTCAGCCTACAGGTATAAATACAATGGTTGATGAGCAAAACCCGATACAAGCAGCAGATAGCAACAATACAGATAATAGCCAAGATGTTGTAGAACAGTTTCTAGCTAACGATCCTTATAAGCACTCACAAGAAGTAAACTTCGAGGATGTGCCAGAAGGGCATCGGAGCGGCTTTATTGCTGTTGTAGGTCGCCCCAACGTTGGCAAAAGTACGCTAATCAATGCAATTATCGGGCAAAAAATCGCTATTGTAACACCGAAACCACAAACAACTCGCATCCGTCAGCTAGGCATCCTATCTACTGAACGGATGCAGGCAATCTTCATCGATACGCCGGGAATACATCAGCCGAGAAGTAAATTGGGTAACTATATGGTAAAAGTTGCGCTCAATTCATTACAAGATGCCGATATTGTGCTGTTTGTCAGCGATGCTAGCAAAAGCCCTAATATGGGTGATCGCAATGTTGCCCAAATGATCTCCGAAGCTCAACCTCAAGTGATTTTACATGTCTTAAATAAAGTTGATTTAGCAAGCGATCCTAGTGTATATCAAGAAAATGTCGAAGCGCATTTATCGCTCGTAAATCAAACAGAGTGGTTCACAAGTATAGCAACAGAAGGTGTTGGCGTTTCTGAGATCATAACAGCGATCGAAAAATATTTACCTGAAGGCCCGCGCTATTATCCTCCTGAAGATGTATCTGATTTGTGGGTACGTGAGATTGTCGGAGAAATTATTCGCGAGCAGATTTTACTTCTCACCGATGAAGAAGTTCCCCATGCCTCTGCCGTTAGCATCGAAGAATATTTAGAACGTAGCAATGGGAAAATATATATTCGTGCTATAGTCTTTGTCGAACGCGAAGGACAAAAGGCAATACTGATCGGCAAAGGCGGGGCAATGATCAAGCAAATATCACAACGTTCAAGAGAAGCAATTGAAGCCTTCATTGAAAGACCCGTCTATCTTGATCTGAAAGTCAAAGTTTTGAAAAATTGGCGTAGCAACGAAAACGCTCTACGCCGCTTAGGTTATCGAACTGAGCTTTAACTTTTATGCAGCCATTTCCTTATGCCCAACCCAGCAGGCTACCTAAGCCCAAGCGCACCAATTGCTTAAAGCCAATTGTGGGATGTATTCTTGGCCCTATGCTTTCAGTAGGCATAATCTTTGGATGTTTGTTAGCCTGTATCAGTACGCTTTCTTTGCAAGGGCCAACTCCTCCATTAGGCAAAAATTTTGAGCCTAATCCTACTGAAGCAGCATTACATGAACAAAGTATCGTTAATGCATTGCAAAGCGCTCTAGCAAGCACTAACAATAGCTTCACTATTCAAATAGAAGAGCGCGCCCTATCATCATGGATTAACACAGAATATAAGCGATTATTTGAAACATATGACATTCCTCAACCTTTTCTTTGGGAATACAGCGAACCTGAATTCCAAGTAAGTTTTGAGAATGAACAAATCTTGTTTTATGTGGAAAATCATCTCCCGCTACTCACTCTAAATGGGCTGTTAACAGCGCAAATCTCCCCTCCTAATACAGAGTTAACAACCTATCTTGTGGATGTAGATATAGTGAAAATTGAGTCAATGGGACTAGCCATTGAAGATGATAGCGCAACAATCAGCGCATGGATCACCGAAATTATCAGCGATCAAATAGAAGATTATCGCACAAGTCTAGGCATCGAAAATCTTGAAATCACAGAAGTAATTGCACAAGATGGTATTTTAACGCTTCGAGGACAAATTCAATAGATAGTTGCGGGTGACAGTTGCCCATCACCCGCAAATTCGCTCTTTATTGGTAGTAGTCTGAAACTTGGAGAGTTCCATCTCGTAGCTGTTGTGCTAAAGTTGCAAGCTCAGCTTTTAGTTCCTCAGAAATCGAATCCTCAAAATCGTGGAATGGCGCTAAGCCAACTTCACCAAAATAGTTGCCACTTTCCAAAGTGCCATTCACATAATCCACCACAATTGATGCCATCGCACCATCTAGGAGCTTGACAGCGCTAGAAACAAGGCAAGGATGCGCTTCTGGCACAGTCAGCCATTGATCCGTATCAACCCCAATGCAATAAGGAGGATTTGTGCCCACAGAAGCTACTTCAATAAGTGCGCCATTACCTGTTAGGCCAGCAGCAGCGAAAACAACATCCGCACCTTGATCGAGTGCTTGACGAGCAGTAGCAGCCCCCCATTGAGGATCGCTAAAAGCAATATCCACTCCACCCGGATGAAAAGTGCTAATAACGCGAATATCTGGATCGACATAGCGCACGCCAGCTTCAAAGCCATCTTTGAAAGCTACAACAGGAGGAATAATGTCACTACCTAACACAGCTGCTACTATATTGCTCTCAGTTAAATTCGCAGCAAGCACCCCAGCCAAGAAACCTGCTTGGTCTTCATGAAAGACCATGCCGACAACACCGGGGGTTACTTCAGTTTGAAATTGATCAACCCCAACAAACAAAATATCCGGATAGGCAAGTGCCGCTGCGTTTGTATCTTCAGCTAGGGCAAACCCTACAGTAACAATGATGTTGTAACCATTTTCAGCAAATTCGGTGATATTGGTAGCGTAATCACTTGTGCTTTGCGTTTCAACAAAGTCAATTTCAGCACCACAAAATTCGGCAGCGCGCATTCCATTCCAAACGCTTTCATTGAAACTGCCATCATCAATACGTTGATCAATATCCATAACCATACCAATGCGTATGCCTGACAAATCAAGATTATAGCAAGTAAGAATCGCATTGGTTTGTAAACCGCGTTCTACCTGTTTTAATAATGTCTTAGTATCAGCATCAAGTTCATCTTCAAAATCATGGAAGGGAGCTAAGCCTACAGTGCCAACAAAATTACCACCTTCAATATCACCATTGAGGTAATTCAAAATAAGGGTATATACACCTTCAGCAATCTGTTTAGTTGCACTAGATACTAAGCACGGATGCGCTTCTGGCACAGTCAGCCATTGATCCGTATCTACGCCAATACAATAGATTGGTTGATCTTCATCTTCAGCAGCAAAAGCAACTTCTTCTAGAGCTCCCACTCCAGTCGCACCCGCGGCGGCAAAGACAACATCAGCATCTTCTTCTAAGAAACTTGCTGCAATAGAGGCACCCCAACTGGGATCAGCAAACGCATCAAGTACTGTGCCGGGATGATATTCACCAACAACAATAACACTTGTGCCAAATTGTTCATTATACCAACGCACGCCAGCCTCATAACCTTCTCGAAAGGCAACAACAGGCGGCACATCTGGAGAACCATAAACACCAGCTACAATTCCTGTTTGCGTCAAACTTGCAGCCAATACACCGGCTAAGAAGCCTCCTTGATCTTCAGGAAAGATTAAGCCTGTGTAATTATCGATGGTTTCAATCTGAAATTGATCTACACCAATAAAATGTTTATTGGGATACTGTAGTGCTACTTCAGCTGTTGGCGCTGCCAGTTGAAACCCTACAGTGAAGATCAAATCCGTATCACCAGCAGCTAGCTCAAAAAGCGTCTCAACGGTTTCTTCGGGGTCAGGGGCTTGATAAAAAGCAATCTCTGCGCCAAGCTCAGACTCTGCTCGTTGCAATGCTGACCAAGTGCTCTCATTATATCCACCATCCAACAACTCTGAGCCAGTATCGAGTACAAGCGCAATTTTGAAGGTATCATCTTGTTGAGCGAGCTCTAAAGTATCTATTGCTGGATTCTGAGCCTGCAAAGAACGAAGAGGTTTTGCAAAAAGACTAAAAACGAAGAGTAGTAAAATAATGCTGATCCAAGTAGTTCGCCGATTGTTCATGAGCTACTTCACCTTTAACTTAACTTTTATAAACACAAACAGACTTTTGCACTGTTTTTATAACGCGATGTGTAGCAAAAATAATTGTCCAAAATTTGACATACTCCCCATGCCTAAAGGCAGGGGATTCTTGCCATCCACAACGGTCGCGTGCGAAACACGTCTTACACCGTCTCCGACAGGGGTGATGCCCCAACCCGTTTGATATTCAATGCGGCGTTGTGGTCACGCGCTAACACAACACCGCAACTATCACACTTAAATACTCTATCTTGCAAGGATAGGTTGGCTTTGATAGCACCACAACATGAG
>RFGP01000183.1 GCA_003697365.1 Chloroflexota bacterium
AACAAGTGAAGGCGAAAATTATGATCCTGTTTGGTCGCCAGATGGTCAGCAATTAGCGTTTGTTTCTACTCGCACTGAAGATGCTGGCATCTGGCTACTAGGGCGTGATGGGCTACAGTTGCGGCAGTTAACTTTACACCCCGCTGATGAAGTGGATCCAAGCTGGAGTGCTGATGGCAGCGTTATTTTTTATAGCAGCAATCGCGATGGTAATTACGATATTTTTCAATACAATTTGGATACAAACGTTGAAACGCAAATTACTTTCACTCCTGATCTAGATGAGCGCCAGCCAGCACTGTCTCCAGACTTTCAGAATATCGTTTATGTCGCTAAAGATACACAACAAGAGCGCGCCAATACACTTTATATGCTTGATAGCAATGGTTTTGTACAAGAACTTCTGACAGTAGCTGATGGTGAAATTGAGACCCCTACTTGGCTTGATGCTAATCGTGTATTGTTTGCCTTGACGACTGCTGATGGTGGGCGACAGGTGGCGCGCATACGCCTTGATCAACCCAATGATTATCAGGTACTAACAGAAATAGGGCGCGATAACTATTGGCCACAATATTGTTATGTGCCAGCAGGATTCATTGAACAGCTTCCTGAACGTCGAGCTACACCAATTTTCCGTCCTACACTTCCAACAAATACGCCTGCTCCACTAGTCACTTCGACTCTTACGCCAATTATGCCATCTCCCTCAGCCCCTTCTGTGTTGGTGCCTCAATTTTTTACCCCTGTTGAAAGCCCGCCTGAAGATTGGTTGATCTCACGAGAAACTTGGACACCTGAAGAATTTGCCTTGATCGTGCCGCCGATTATACCTACATCGCGGCGTGGCTTTTTAATTGATAACCTCATCAATTTTACATGGCAAGACGACGCAGGGATACATGTGGCTTCGATAGCATTAGAAGCCTTTCGTGGAGAACTCGCTACAGTATTGATTGGATACACGTTGAACGATCTGCCGGGACCAATTACAGACTTAGTGGGCATTGAAGAGGCCTTCAATACGGCGGTGCTTCAAAATAGCGTTCGTACTGAAAGCTATACCCTTACAGATATTACCTATACAGATGTCAATGTTACGTTAAGTTTTCGTGTGCCCGCCTTAGCACCTCGTCCTGAACCCAGCGCCTATGTCGTTTATACTCGTGCCTTGCCAAACAATTGGTTAATTTCAACAGAGCGTTGGAGTGGTACTGAGCTAGCGATTTTAGCAAATCGCAGTGAGATCGCAGATTTGGTTGGGGTCACGTTTGATGGGCAAGAAGTTATCTATCAATGGGAAGCAACGGACGGTCTGCATATTTTGCGCGTACGTTTTGAAGCACGCGGTGGTAATCTCGTTGTTTCGCCTGCAAGCTATACCATTAATGGAAACATTGCTGATCCTCCCACAGATGTATTATATGCAATCCGTGAAGGCTTACTCACGAATAGTATTCCGCCCGGTGAATTTTATTTGAGCCGTATTGAGTATGATCTTGGTGCCTTTGAATTAGTGTTTGTGGTGCCACCAGTTCAATAGAAAACAATAAGGGGAGTTTATCACTCCCCCCCTTGAAGTTAGTAGAGGTTAATTGGTACGTTCAGGTTCTATCACGAAGAGCTGACCAGCTCCGCGCCCATATACTTCAGGAAAATAAAACTCACGTGCCGTAGGAGGAATAACATTGTATGATCCTGCAAGTCCTAAGCGTAATGTGTAGGTAAAGGTGTAAGTGCCACGTGGTAAGAAAGAAGTATAGAGCATTACTTTTTCGTCACGGAATTCAATACGCGAGAAATACCAAATTCCCCAATAGTTCTCAAAAGGTGTATTGCCTGCACGCTCAATGCTTGGCCCCTCTGCTGCTAGGCTTGTGGTAGCTAAGCGAGGATCGACGGCTTCAGCACCAGCTGGGATAGGGTCTTCAACAACCACGAAATTGAGATCATTTGGCGCGATAATCGTTAATGTAACCGTGATCTCATCTCCGACACGTCCGCTTGTGATTGGTGTACCTTCTGCACTGACATATTGGCGATTTACGATGATGCCACGTGAAACAGGCGTGATGGTGCGCACATCCTGATAAGTGGTGAGGTGCGCAGTGTAATATAGGTTGCCTTCGCCAATATCCTTAAACAAGCTCAGACGGTTAATAGCATCTTGGGAAAGTAGCGATATATCAATGATGACACTTTCACTCTCTATAGCTGTTGCAGAAGTTGCATGACCGCTTATAAGCGGCTCACTATTTAGGCGTACATCATAGACATAATCAGGATTTAATTCACCTGTTCGCACCATCCACTGTGTGAGTGCTAGAACTGCCCATGTTGTTTCTTGAGATGTCTCCCAAGCATCAGCTTTGCGCGCTGTGATGAGCCAACGCACTACATTAGGCAAAAGTGCGTTTTCTGCGTCATATTGCGTGAGTGCCATAAATGCCATTGAGGTTGCGCGTGTTTGTGTTGTCCAGTTACGAGAGCTCACTAATTCTTGCCAATAAGCCCCTGAAGCGCTGGCTGAAACGAGGCTCATCAGATCGCTTTCTAGTGTTGCCAGACGTGGATCATCAGGATTGAGTAGATAGATACCCATCATCAATAACGCTTTACCTTCAATATTTAGTAATTGACGCGCATCATATAGCGATGACAAGCGAGAGGCATTGCCCTGACCAGCATAACTTAAGGTGTAGAGGATGAAGGCGCGACGGTTAATTTGCCACGCTGGCATATTATTGAGCGCTTGGTTATCTGTAGAGCGTAAATAATCGTTCAAAAAGCCAATCGCGCGATCTATAGTACGCTGATCTACATCGTAATCGGCATTACGAGCAGTCGTAAGCCCCAGTAAAGCATAGGCTGTGATCAATTCGTTTGAATCTTCATCGGGGAACCATCCCCAACCGCCATCCACATGTTGTTGAGTATAAAGCCGTTGAAGTGCAAAGTTCACACGTTGATCGAGCTCATTCTTTAGAGCTGTGTTATCAACACCTAGCTGTTGTAAGGCTTGATACGTCACAACGTTTGGCAAGAAGCTGCTGATGGTGCCTTCAATTCCTGATGATGCATATAGCTCAAGATAATCGAAGCTGTCAATCGCAGCACTTGCTAGGGAATGATCAACTTTTACAGTTAAATTGCCACGACTATCATCAATGTTTAGTGGAAGCGCAATGACTTCGGTGAAGTTCACCGATTCTGGGCCGCGTAATGCTCCGCTTGTTCCTACTGTTTCGGGCGCGGCATAGCGATAGACTGGCAAAACACGATCATCTCCACTGCCTACGCTGGGACGTGCCGCGTCTTGTAGCGTGCCATCAAGAGTTTGCACAGCGAAAAACACATCAATTGCTTCAACATCCTGCACTTGTATTACCCAATCAACACGCTTGCTTTCACCTGCTGCAATCACAGTGGTAACAGTTGTTTCGCCTTCTATTACTTCATAACCATTACCATTCATTTGCACTTGTATTTCTAAATCTTGATTGCTGTTGTTATTCACGATAGCACCAAAGGTAGCTTCGTCTCCAACTATCAAGAAACGTGGAGTAACAGGACGGATGAGCAATGGTTTAGTGCTGATAAAGTCGGTAGTCGTTTGTCCTACAAGCAATGGACGACCATCTTCACTACGTGTAACAGCACGCGCATCAATGCGCCATGTTGTTAAGTTATCAGGAAGTGTGACCGTAATTTCTGCTTCTCCGTTTTCATTTGTGACTACGTTTGGTGCCCAT
>RFGP01000184.1 GCA_003697365.1 Chloroflexota bacterium
ACACCGATCAATGGCATATCTGACGCATCAACGGATTGTCCATTATCTGCAGCAGGATGTAATCCTATACCAAGCGGGCCACTGTATAAATCCATGCTTCGCCGAATATCTAAAATAATTTGTTTAGGGTTGAGCGGTGTGCCCGCCATGTAAGCTGGGCAAGCCATCTGGCAACGTCCGCATTCCGTACAAGCGTCACCGTCCATTAATTGGAAAACAGTCAAATCTGTAAGATGCCCTACGCCAAACTGCTCTATAGATTCATCTTCTAAGTCAAGCGGTTTAAGTTGGCCACGCTCACGAAAACTGCTAAAGAAAATGTTAAGAGGACTATAAATAATATGCTTCAGAGGGGTATCAATCAAAGCCACAATAAAAATTGCAACCTGTATGGAATGAAACCACCAAAATCCCACATGCCAATCACGCCATACAGCTTCGCTGTCATTAAGCAGTAATAGACCTTGAGCCATCGTCCAGCCCACAAAAGAATAGCGTCCCCAGCTATCCCCAATATAAGCATCTAGCGCTGCCAGACGAAATGCCTCTACGAGTAATCCTGTAAAAACCAATAACCACAGTTGTAACAAAACAAAATTAAAGCTACTGCTAAGTGTCAACTTTTCAGGACGAACCACATTGCGTCGCCAAAGCGCATAGCCTAATCCAACTAAAAAAGCTAAAGAGAAGGCATCTAACACTACTTCATAAAGAATATAAAAATTACCTATCAGTATTTTTGTAGAAAAAATCTTATCAGCAAAATCGTGATCAATCGTTGCCAAAGAAGTTCCTATAAATAATGCTGTAAAACCACCAAACATCATTGCATGAGCAACACCCGGCGCACGATCCTTCAAAATTTTAGACTGTCCCAAAACGTATTTAAGAACACGCGCAAAACGCTCAACAGGACGGTCAAAGGTAAGATCACCTTGCCCTTTACGCCATGTCTGTATGCGAAACCATAACCGCCCTAACAATAAAATCACCGCCACTCCCATTAGGGCATATAAATACATGTCATGCCCTTCAACATTCCAAAGTGTCCAACGACAGGGAGTATCCAAGCCACCACAAGACTCAGGAAAATCTGGCATTTTAGTATCTCCAATATCTGTAAACCGCTTTAATTTTAAAGTTAACCTAACCAATATGGTTAGATTGATTATACCGATGGAAAATTAACTAGCCAACTTTAAGGTGAATTGTCTGCACGGGCAAAATCTTCAATATCTAAAGGAGGATAAACCGCATAGCCAGCTTCTTGTGCTTGGTGCAACAATTGGCGAGCTTGCATTAGTAAAGCGTCAATATGAGGTTGAGAATTCAAGCCAAGTGCAGCTTCTAGAAGTACGACCGCTTGATGTGTCATCAAAGGATTCATCATCAATAAGCGCCCTAAATCCGTTGCATGACGTGCTGCTGATTGACGATCATTTAATTGAAGACTTAAGTCTAGTGCTTGGCGACCATAATGAACTGCCCAATCTAGGTAACCTTCAGTCTCAGATACAAAAGCCAAATTACCAAGTTGATAGCGAACTTCATCTAAATCGCCCAGTTCTTGAGCAATTTGCAGGGCTAACATATGGCGTTTTCCCGCTTCACGCCAACGCCCCATATAACCAAGTGCTGTTCCTAAGTTACCTAGCGCTTGTCCTTGTAAATCTTTTCTGCCGCCTCGTTCAAAAACTTCAGCCGCCTGTGCAAGCAAAACAGAGGCTTCTTGATAATCTCCTTGATCAATTAAAATAGCTGCTGCTTTCCCCATTGCAACACCTGCAGCAATAAGCGCATGATGATTCTCAAGTAATAATGCAGCTTGTTGATAGTCGGAAAGCGCTCTATCCACATCTGATAGGATCATCCTTGCATCTGCAGCAATGAGGAGCATTCGACCGCGATCTGCAGAATGCATACCAACATACTGAAGCCCTTTTTCTAGATAAGACAGCGCTTCAAAAGGTTGCTCCAACTCAACGTGTGTCTGAGCAGCTCCCAAAACAGCACGTACATATACATCATAATCGCGCTGTGGGTGAGCATTTTGGATACTTATATCATAAAAGCGGGCTGCCTCTTTCAATTGCTCACGATTTGTATACCAATCGCCAATAGTCAACGCTAAGTGAGCCATTTTATATGTATCTTGAACAGAATGAGCATCAGCAAAAGCTCTTAAAAGATTGTCAAGTGATTCACCCTGTTCTGTTACTACTTCAGAAACAGACATCACCGCGGTACGTAGTCTAAATTGCTGTTCTACGTTTGCAACTTCTACAAATTCTCCTGCCATTTGTTGCAAACGCTGATACCATGCGTAATATCCCAAAGAACTCACAAAATTTTCGCCTTGATAGCGCGCAAGTAATTTCACAATCGTTTGGGTATATTGCGTGTCATGTAATTGTTCTGCGAAGCGCATCGCTTCATAAATTTGATCAGCAGCATATGCCAAAGCCTCAAAATCCTCTTCAGTCGCATGTTGTGTATGCTTTAGCACATAACGCAAAATTCCTTGAGTGATTTTGGTGCGCGTCTTATAAAGTTGATCCACTGATTGCAAACGTCTTCTGGCATATAGGCGTACTAAATCATGCAAATAAAATACACTCTTGGCACCTTCATTTTGAACTCGGTGAATGAAACCACGCGATTGAAGTGTATGTATTAGCGTTTGTAAAGTGTCAGAATGAATGCCGCTAATCGTTTGTATAAAATCAAGGCGCGCATAATCAGCAAAGAGCACACCCAACAACAATAGTAACCCTTGTTCAGTTGAATCAAGTTGTCGGAAAGCCGCATCAATAATCCCTAAGCATCTGCTTTGGGGACTAGGAGGTGTTTGGGGCAACAAGCTAGCAAAATGTGTAGAAGTAATACCTAAAGCAGCGCTTTGGTATGCCGCTAATACGATACCAAATGGCCAACCATCAATATAGCGTAAAAGTGGTGCTAATAAAGCTGTCCGACGAGAGGGAGCAATCTGCCCAATTGTGCGATACAACGCTTCAGCGGATACATCATCTAAGGCAGCCAGTGCCAAGCTAAACTCATCATTAACTTCAACGTGGCTCAATAACAACACCGGAATCTCAGGCACAACAACATCAAGCAACATCTTCACAACCAAAACATCGCGGTTTGTGTGAATGCCGTTGACGATCAGCAATGGCGCATCATCACTCAGTCGCTGTTTAAGGGTTTGGTAAGTTTCAGCATCTGGCTTTTGGGTAACACAGTGATACAAACGACACAATCGCTCGCACAAAGTGTCAAAGCTATCATGATGCAGTGTGAGCCAAACAACAGGCTGATTTATATTTACATATTGTTTGGCAAATTCTGCCGCCAAAGCGCGCTTGCCCACGCCCAAACCACCGCTCACCCAAAGCCTTTTTGCTTCTGCTAGGCGCGAAGTCAAAGTCTGTAAAACATCATCACGCCCCAAAAGTCCATGCAATGGGCTAAAGGGTATTGATTGGACGTGTTGAAACCTTTGCTCAATCATTAAGCTGAGGGTTGCGGTGGTGGGACTGGTAAGTCTTCTTCAGGAACTTCACGCCATTTTAGGCCTTCTTCAGGGAGCATCACAGGTATACCATCAATAATTGGATACTTACACCCTGATTCATCGGACACTAACCACACCTCTTTGACTAAACGTAAACGCCCACGATTAGGTTCTGTTCCCTCTTTCAAAGCAATAGGGCAACGCAAAATTTCGAGCAAATCAGGTTTGATAGTTTCATCCATTGTATAAACAACCTTTTCTTTTCATGGCAATTTCTGAATATCTCATGAAATTTTACAGAAGTTAAAGCCTAACGTCAAAGCATACATTGACAAAAAAACTAGTCTCTCATACGCTGTATTTTGAAAATAGGTTAAGATTCGGTATCATGGAACAAATAGGAAGTGCAGAATGCCGCGTATACTCATAGTAGAAGATAATTCTGATATAGCAACGCTTTATCAAAGAGCATTAATGATTCATGAGAACACAATCGCAGATTCTGCTGAAACAGCGATGTCATATCTGCAAAATGCAGATTATGATCTTGTCATACTTGATATGCATCTTCCGTCTCAATCTGGGCTTGATGTTTTAAAGTGCATTCGAGAGAAAAACAATCATACCAAAGTTTTTGTTATCTCAGCAGATGACTTACTCCGTCAAAAATGCGAAGCGATTGGTATCGATTCTTGGATGACAAAACCTATTGAATTAGATATTTTCATTGATCGTGTTAATAACCTATTGAATTAAGACATGCTGGACAATTGAGCCACAGCGTGTACAATCAGCCTTCGCCAATACTATTGAATTTGTAAAATTGGAGGTTAGATTTGATGAGGAAGCCTTCTTTATGCTTCCGCCCGATGATCGTGCTGATCGCCGTTCTGGCGGCGGGTATTTTTGTCCTACGCCCCCCTCAAACTACTGGGCTCGCTGGTGAAACGAATAATGAAATTATCATCGCTGGTTCAGGCTATATGCAACAGTTGCTCCAAGATTTAGTAGATAATTATCAAACAACAAACCTTAGTGATACTAACTTTCGCATTGGTTCAGAGGGGTCTGGGCCGGGTTTTGAGTTATTCTGTGGCGGCGAAGCAGATGCTGCAATGTCTACACAAGGCATCACGGATGCACAAGTATTACGCTGTAACGAAAATAATATCGCCTTTGTTGAGCTTGTGCTCGCCATCGACCATGCTGTACTCGTAGCAGATGCGGACGCGGAATTTAGTTGTATTAATGAGGCTGAAGTAGCTCGTATTTTCCGCCGTAGTCGTGAACTCACACTAGATGATCTCTTACCTGATGCAGAAAGTGAAGTTGTCACCGTATATGGTCCCAATGATACCAATAGCGCCTATACCTATATACGCGCTGCCCTTTTAGATGACATTGAGCCATCGATTGATGAAACTTTCACTGATGCAAGCGAAATTGTTGAGACTTTAGCAGAAGCAAATAATAACGCCATAGCCTTGATGACATTTAATGAATGGGAAACCATTCAAAATGATGAGCTTCAAGTTTTGAGCATACGTCCAGCTTCTGGCGGTGATTGCGTTGCGCCAACAACAGTGACGCTCAGCATAGGAGAATATCCTGCTTCGCGAATGTTAATGTTATATGCAAACGCAGAAAGCATTTCTAATAGCGAATTAGGGACATTTTTACGCTACATTTTCAGCGCTACGGAAAATGAAGCTCACCCAATTTCAGGCATTGCTAGTGCATTGGGTTTTGTTGCCCCTGATGATGCCATTTTGGACCGAGACCTCAATAATGTTGACGAACTAATCACCGGGCGTACTTTCACGCGCACAACCAACCCCACTCTAGTCAACCTAGCTGCTGAAGGAACGCTGGCTATTCAAGGTGCAAGCATTAGTTCATTTGCAACCAACACGTTCTACAACAGTTTCAATGATTTTTATGCAAGCGAAGAACTTGAGTTCTCAACATTTGGTGATGATGCAGGTTGGGCTGCTCTGTGTAATGGTGATGTAAACGTCATCCAAGTCACACGTTCAGCCACTGAAGAAGAGCTTTCTAACTGCCAAGTTACACCCATTGAGTTTTTCTTAGGTGCAGACGCAGTTGTTTTTGTAACAGCAGCCGAAGCCAATCTACCTATGTGCCTTAGCAATGAGCAAATCGCCAAATTGATAGGACAACCTGTCATCGTGCCTAGCTCAGAAGATACCGAATCTCCAGAACCAGAGGCAACCGAAGTGGCCACTGAGGAACCAAACATATCAGAACCAGAGGCTACTGAAACATTATCGCTACCCACCTTGTGGAGCGAGATAGCACCAGATTGGGCTGCTGAAAATGAAGATTTGCCCTTGCTTGTCCTTGTTCCTTCCATCGGCGATTTGACAACTGATGTCATCCTAGCGCGAGTAGGTGTTGTACCAAACTTCCGTCGTAGCGATGCTCCAACAGTCCAAGAAACCCCTAGTGCTTCAGGATTAAGCGATCTAGATTATCGTTTAGGAGCTGTAACAACTGTAGACGGCGCTATTACATATGTTCGCTGGAGCCAATATCAAAATTATGCGAATCGTGACAACCTACGCTTATTACAAGTAGGCGACGAATGTATAGCTCCAAACGAAACAACAATATTAGAGGGTAACTATCCATTTAGCATGTCAGCACGTCTCGTCTTCGCTCAAGAAGGATTAAACGATACGCTTGTTGCCAACCTCATTTGGCATTTGCTTGATAGCGATGCCCTCAACGCTTTACAAGAGCTCAATTTACTTGGCTTCGATCGCCTAGCGATAGAGTCTCAGCGTGATGCTATTTTTAGCTTACTTGAAGCGGCAGCCACAGCCCCTGCGCCTGAAGATACGTCTGAAGCGACAGAAGCTACTCCTGAAGCCACAACAGCTCCTACAGAAGAACCAACTGAAGTTTCAACACAAGAGGCTACAGAAGAACCAACTGTTATTCCGACTGAAGAGCCAACCGCAGAGCCAACTGCAGAAGCTACTGAACCTTCGGAATAAGAATAAACATGGCGTATGTTATGATGGCATACGCCATATTACCTCCTCAAAATTGCTTGAAAAACATTACAGACCCTAGCAACAAGCCATCAAACTGTTGATTAGTTACGGTTGATGCATCAATGACAAAACTTTGATCAGCAGAACGATTGCCTTCAATCAAGAAGCTATATGACAATTGATCGGCGGCAGATAGAATTGGCCAAATGTATTGAAATGACTCTGTTCGTGGTGCGTCTTCATTAATACAATCAATTGTATAAGTTTCAGGAAGTCGGGGGTTTAGAGGAATGAGTGTAATATCAAAGAAAATATTATTATCAGGATCATCGCGCACAGTTCCCTCTACCCGATACTCAAAAGGCGCATATGACTCTACTATAGTACGACAAGCCCCCGAATAATGCGTAGGCAACAAAACACCTTCACCAGATATTATTCCATATTGATCTACGGTGAGCGCAACTTGAGCCAAGTATGACCATTGCTCAATTTCTGGAAGAGGTTTACGTTCTGCAACGTTAATCTCAATTTCTAATCCCCATACTCCGCTATAATCATCAATTTGGAAGTCAAATGTTGGGCTAGGTGCACGAGTTACAAAAACAACTTGCGTTCCTTGTGGATTTGTTATACTTACTTGAGTTGGCACATCTCCTACAGGAACATCAGGGGTAATAGACTGCGGTTCTGACGGCTCATCTCCACCACCACATCCTCCTAAAACACTCAGCAATAAGAATAAGCTCAGCAACATAAACCACGCTGAAATACGTATTTGTTTTTTCATCAGTTATTGCCCTCTATTCCAAAATATCCATCACATGATTGTAGCAAGCCTATGCTATAATCGCCTTCGGCAATTATATTCAAAATAACGTCTATGGAGTTATAAAAACATGCGCCAAGAGGTCGTCTGCCTCGATATTGAAGCGACAGGGCTTGACTTTGAAAATGATCGGATTATTGAAATTGCAGCAGTACGCTTTAATGAGCATCAAATTCTTGATGAATTTCATACCCTTATTGATCCCGGAATACCAATTCCAGATCGCATTGTTGAATTAACAGGCATTACCGATAGCGATGTTGCAGGCAAACCTTCTATCCATCATGTCATTCGCGAATTCACAGATTTCATTGGCAATACACCATTAATGGGACACAAAGTCTCAACCGATGTTGCCTTTTTACGTCCCTTAGGAATCGCGCACGACAATCCACTTATTGACACGTATGAGCTTGCTGCATTCTTAATGCCGACCGCAACACGATATAACCTGAGTAGCCTAGTAGAACAACTGGGTTTAAGCGATCTTAATGCACACCGTGCACTTGATGATACTTATGCAACTATTGAAGTGTACCGCGTCTTATGGAAGAAACTTCTAGAGCTACCTTTACCACTTTTAAAAGAAATAGCTGATGCTTCTACTGACCTTGATTGGGGCGCTAAATTACCGCTACTTGAAGCGCTAAATATGCGCCTAGCAGAAGGAAATGAAGGTGCTGCTTCTTTATATTTACCCTTCACACCCTCAAATGCGGAAGATTGGCATACTTTACAGCCCAAATCTCCACCAAAAGAAATCAATACAGAACAACTAACAAGTCTTATTGGCCCAAGTGGCAAATTATCACAATGCATTGAGGATTACGAAAGCCGTGCTTCTCAAGAAACCATGCTTCATGAGATTGCAGAGGCTTTCAATTATCGCTACCATCTCATTGTTGAAGCACCCACAGGAACAGGTAAAAGTATCGCTTACCTAATACCTGCCATATATTGGGCGCTTGAAAACAACGCGCGTGTTGTAATTTCTACAGCAACTATAGCTTTACAAGATCAGCTGATTGAGAAAGATATTCCCTTACTAAAAAAAGCATTAGGCATCGAATTTGAAGCGACTGTGGCGAAAGGACGAAGTCATTACTTGTGCCCACGACAATTAGAAGCAATGCGCCGTCGCCGCCCCACATCGGTCGATGAGTTACGTGTTTTCGCTAAAGTATTAACTTGGCTGCAAACTTCAAATAAAGGCGAACGTAGTGAACTCAATTTACGTGATTTTGCTGAAGAAATGGCATGGCTAAAGCTCTCTGCACAAGATGAAGGATGTACACTTCAACGTTGTGAGAAACAAATGCAAGGAGCGTGCCCCTTCTTTAAAGCGCGTCGTCAAGCAGAAACTGCGCACATTATAGTTGCCAACCATGCCCTAACATTGAGCGATGTACAAGTAGGCAATCGAGTTTTACCAGAATATCAATACATTATTATTGACGAGGCTCATCAATTAGAAGATGCCACAACACGAGGACTCCAAATCAAACTAGATCGCATTACCATGCAGCGGCGCTTTACTGATTTATACGATAACAAACGCGGTTTCTTTTTTGAGCTATTAGAAAACCTTAAAGGTAATATCCCAACTAAGCATTATGCTCAACTAGAGCCATTCTTTTTAGCGGTTGCGGAAAGTATGCGCGAGATGAGCCAATTTATCGACTATTTCTTTGAAACATTGCTCAATTTCTTACTGCATTCGGGCACACTAAACGATGAAGAGTATGCAAGTTTTGTACGAATTACCCCAGACATTCTAAAAGCCCCTCATTGGGAGCATGTAAAACGCGCATGGTCAGCTCTAGATAAGTTTTTCCATACCTTAGCATCTTCTCTAGAGCGTGCGAACACCATTATCAACAAATACAATGCGGAACAAATTCCTAACTACGATGATCTGACTAATACACTTCAAGCTGCTATAAATCATCTAGAAGAAACTCAACAAGTATTGGCACAATTCATTAGCGAACCTGATCCCAACGTTATTTATTGGGCAGAAGTCAATCCCAACAATACTTATGTGTCAGTTAATGCCGCCCCACTCCATGTTGGCCCATTAATTGAAGAACATTTATGGAATGCGAAATCAACGGTTATTTTGACAAGCGCAACGCTGACAACGGATAACTCCTTCAAGTATATTCGTGAACGCTTGAATGCACGAGAAGAAAAAGTGGCGACCGTTGTGGTGCCAACTCCGTTTGATTACAAAAATACCACGTTAATTTATATTCCGACTGATATTCCTGAGCCCAATATGCGCGAACAATATCAACTCATGCTCGAACGTGGAATTATTGAAACCGCCACTGCTGTAGGTGGAAGAACATTGGGGCTATTTACAAGCTATTCTCAACTGCGACAAACAGCTCAAAATATAGCTCCTCGACTTGCACTTGGTGGCATTAGCGTATTAGATCAAGCAAGTGGCAGCAGTAATCAAACATTAGTAGAAAACTTTAAATCTACAGAAAAAGCTGTACTACTGGGTACACGCTCTTTTTGGGAAGGAATCGATCTACCCGGTGACGACTTACAGGTACTTATCATTGCAAGATTACCTTTTACAGTTCCTTCCGATCCGATTTTTGCGGCGCGCTCTGAAACCTTCGACAACAGTTTCATGCAATATGCAGTTCCAGATGCCATACTACGCTTTCGACAAGGATTCGGGCGATTAATCCGCCGACGAACAGATCGAGGAGTCGTTGCTGTCTTTGACAAACGCATCATTTCTAAGCGTTATGGTCAAATGTTTCTCAATAGCCTACCAGACTGTACAGTTGTGCGCGGGCCTCTCTCCAAACTCGCCCAAACAGCCAAACAATGGATAGAAAAAGGATAGCTTATATGCCATCTTTTATTCTCCCAATGCATCATGAAGTCGCTCGTAAGCGGTTCATCACCGAATTTGTTGAGCGCAAAGTTGGAACAGTAGGTTTAGAATTAGGCGTATCCGGTGTTTTAGATGCGCGTCGTCGTTTTGCACTCGCTATTCAAGGCTGGGAACATAATACATGGATACGTCCTTTTCTAATTCGCTTAGAAGGCCATTTTGAACCTGCCTATGATCATGAGCATACACGGGTCGTTTTCGTGAAGCGTGGCTTAACAGTTCCTATCACGTTCTTATCTCTGCTCATTCCATATAGCGTTATACAATACCTGCTGCCACGTTGGGAAAAATACCCCATTACATCATCCGACATCGTGCTATTGCTTTTTAGTATAGCCCTCGTATTCATCATAGGTGGCATTTTCTATGCCATTGAAAGGCGTACACATCAATTACTTATCCGTGCATTATTGTTGATCTATGACAATCCATCCTTGAGTGATGAAAATTAGAAAGCATTTTGCTATAATCAGCAGTTGTTTAAAACTAATCCCGTCAAAAATGAAATACGAGAGAACAAGAAACCTATGATTGATGTGAATCAATTGCGTAAAGGTACAACCTTTACTGAAAATGGCGAACTTTATCGAGTACTTGATTACAAGCATCACAAACCCGGACGTGGCAAGGCAACAATTCGTGTCGTTGTCCGTAATCTGCGCACAGGCGCAGTAACCAATATGACCTTCAACTCAGGTGATCGTGTCGAAGACATCCGAGTAGAAACTGTTCCCGTAGAATACCTCTATAGCGATGGCGAGTTTTTGCACTTCATGGACTTACAAACCTTCGAGCAGCCTCAGCTTCGCAGAGAGATTTTCGGCGATGATATTTTATATCTGAAGGAAAACATGCAGCTTGAACTAAGCCGCTATGGGAATGAAATTATTGATTACATTCTTCCCAACGCCGTTGATTTAGAAGTCGTTGAGGCTGAGATGGCTGTTGCCGGAGATACCGCCAACAATCCCTCCAAAAAAGTTAAAACTGAAACAGGGCTAGAGGTACAGGTGCCGCTTTTCGTTAATGTGGGCGATGTAATTCGCATAAAAACTGAAGATAACAGCTACGTCACCCGCGTTTAGTTCTCTGTAGAGCAAAGAAGGAACATAAAAGTTTGATGATAAAGTCCTTTTTTGCTCTACTTTCTCAGCACGTTTTTAGTTACACTGGAATATAAACGCATTGCAATAAGTTTTAAGGAAACCAACCTCATGCGTACCCCATCTGGAAGATTGTGCGATTATTACTATGAAGATTTTCATCGGGGACGTAACGTTCAAGAATGCCGCATTCCTAAAGGCGAGCGTTCAGTACCATGGCAACCCGAATATTGCACCAAATGTCCTATACCAGATATTTTACGCGCAAATGCTAGCCCAAATCTTGAATTGACTCTCACCATTCGTTCAATTTGGCTAGGGTTCGGTCGCAAAATGCTTGTTGAAGCATGGTGTCGAAAGCACGATATTCCCATCAGTGATCCCTATGTGGGTTGTAAAATCTGTAACGATGAGCGTCCCGGTCTGGCGCTATTTGCTCAAGCCTTAGAAGACCCAGAGGACAATGATGATTAAAGCGGTTTTGCTTGATCTCGATGAAACGCTTCTAAAAAACCCACCCAGCCAATTCGTCAAAACCTATGTCAGCAAACTCGTTTACTATCTTCAGCAACACTTTCCTCACATTGAAAGTGCTGTATTTCTAGACAGTATTTATCAATCAACGAAGTCAACTATTGAAAATCAAGATGCCCTTCGTTTCAATGCAGATGTTTTTTATGATGAGATCACCACACAAACGAACCTAACACGCTCTGATATTACGCCAATTATTCAAAATTTTTTACAAGAGATATATCCTACATTCCGAGACTTAACACAAGTCATCCCTACGGCAAAACCCCTTGTTGAGTGGTTATTAGCACACAATTATGCAGTTGCTATTGCCACAAATCCTTTATTCCCACACCAAGCTACCATACAACGTGTTCAATGGGCTGGCATTCATGTTGATAAGGTGTGGTTTATATCGAGCCTTGATAATACCCACTTCACAAAACCCCATGCAGCATATTATGAGGAAATATTGTCACGATTAGGCTTTGAGCCTGATGAGGCAATAATGATTGGAGATGATTGGGAAAACGACATTGTGCCAGCAGCAAATGCAGGACTGAATACTTATTGGGTAAATCCTATCGGAGCATCTCATCCACTCACAGATACAATAGTTGTAAATGGTATTGGGACATTAGAAGATTTATGGCAAGCAATAACCAAAGAGAACTGGTTAGAATTTCTATCCCCTAATCCTTTAACTTCGCAACAAATTATCCCACGTTATCTAGGAAATATTGCCGCTTTACATGGGCTTACTTATGAAATTCCTGAGCACTTTTGGCATCAACATCCTGATCCTAACGAGTGGTCACCATTAGAGATTGTAGTACACTTATTAGAGAGCGAATGTCAAGTACAGCGGCCGCGCCTTGAAGTTATTTTAGCTGAAGAGAATCCATTTCTCGTCAATCCACCAACACCACCAGCACCGTATCGCACTGATCTTAATGGTGTTGATGGACACTCAGTTGTCAGACAATTTGCCGCTGAGCGATTAAAGACAATATCTTTATTAGAAGGTTTAAAAGATGACCAATGGATAAGATCAGCACGGCATAGCGTTTTTGGACCGACCAATCTATTGGAGATGGCGGCCTTTACTGCACGGCATGATCGTTTGCACATCAATCAACTTTGCCAAACATTGGGCAAATGCTTATAAAACCATATTGGCAATCTACATAATGATCAACCAACGCTAATAATAAATAGCTCATTTTAGTTTGGGATCGCCCACGAGGACATATGCAAATGGTTTCTTCTCAAACATATACGTATAATCAATTAAGCGATAATATGAATGATCGTTCCCATCTTCTACTAATCACGCACGATCAACCTCTAGCCACACAAATAGAAAAATATATGTATCGTCAAGGTTTTGAAGTCCAAGTTTTAAGTAAAAGCAAAGACATACCAATATGGCAACAAAGACATTGGGCTGATGTGATCTTGATCGATAACAATCTACCTGACGATACAGATGCGCTATCCTTATGTCAAGAATTGCGCCGTCCTCCAACAGTGGGCTATATACCAATATTAGCGCTTGTGGAAAACATAGAGCGTAAAGAAGAGTTGACGCTGCGTTTATCCGGCGCAGATGACTATATCAATAAACCCATCATTGAGCGTGATTTACTCATACGTGTTATGACATTGCTACGCATTAAGCGTCAGTTTGATCAGCTACTACGCGATAATCAAGAATTAGCCAATAACCTAGTTCTACGAGAACACCATTTACAGCAAACTTTGGCGCGTCAAGACGAGTTGCAACGCATCAGTGAAGAAGCAAAAATTCTAAAGATGCAAATGATCGACAATGTCAATCATGAGTTTCGCACCCCATTACTACAAATTAAAAGCGCTATATCCATTTTGATTGAGATGGGCCGAGAAAAAAGCACAGACCCTCAATATGAAACAGTAGCCGAAATGGCTAAACAATCAGTGAGTCGTCTTGAAGAAATTATTGAGAATTTTTCCCGTCTACAATTAATAGAAAATGTCAAACCTTCCCCCATTATTCTCAGAGATGGTTTGCGACAAGGAATTAACAGTATTCGGCGAAGTTGGTCACGTCGCAATGATATTCGGCGCATTCAACATAACAGCGATCAATACAACATGCTCGTTATTGCCGACCGCCTTGCCTTACCACGCATTATGTATTTATTGCTTGATAATGCTCTAAAATTCAGTGATGACAATGTAGACATCATCGTTGATTTCATACAACATAAACATGTGCGCATTGGAATACGCGACTATGGCATTGGCATCGCACCAGAACACCATAAGCATATTTTCGAGGCATTTTATCAAGTCGATCATGGGACTAAACGCAAATATAGTGGACTGGGGATAGGGCTTACTGCTGCTCAAATGCTGGCAGAAAGTATGGGAACGCACATTCAGGTAGAAAGCCAGCTAGGAGAAGGAAGTTTCTTCCATTTTACACTGCCATTAGCGAATATCGACAAAGTGTAATTGGCTCTTGCTTTTCATTGTTATTATGACTATATTTACATCTCGCATGGGGGAGTGGCGGAATTGGCAGACGCGCATGACTTAGGATCATGTGGAGAAATCCGTGTGGGTTCGAGTCCCACCTTCCCCATCTTAAAAAAGGCGGCGTGTTGGAACGTCGTCTTTTTGTTAAAACAGCTATTGATATAAGAACTGTATCAAAAATTTCAATAGCTCTAGCATCTAATAAAACCACCTGTGTATAATACACGCAACAAGAGCAAAATTAAGGATAGTGCAAGTTTGGAACCACAAGTTCAACATATCGACGGGCATCGTGCCCAAATTACGGTAACAGTTGATGACGACATCAAAGAAAAATCGATGCGAGAAGCAGCGAAAAAGCTAGCTTCTAAAGTTCGCATTCCGGGCTTTCGTCCCGGCAAAGCGCCCTACGAAGTTGTACTAAGACATGTCGGTGAAGAGAATCTCTTAAACGAAGCGCTTGAAGACATTGTCAACGAAGTCTATCGCCAAGTATTAGACGCAGTTGACATTGAGCCATTTAGTGCAGGAAGCGTCACAGATATTAAAAATGAAGAGAGACTCGTTATCACATTTGAAATTCCGAAGCAACCTATAGTTGATCTAGGCGACTATCGGTCATTACGCTTGCCTTTTGAGGAACCAGTTGCCACCGACGAACAAGTTGAAAAAAGCCTTGCTCGTCTTCGTGAACAACTGGGGGTTTCAGCAACTGTTGAGCGCGAAGCTCAGTATAACGACATCGTTGTTTTAGACGTTCATGCCTACTTCGTTGATGAGGAATCAGCAGACGCAGAAGCCAGCGACGAAAATGAAGAACACGATCACGAAAATGATGAACGCGAACGCTTTATGCACGAACACGGTCTAGAATATCTTCTCTTAGAAGATGAAAGTCGTGATCTTGCGCCCGGCTTTTCAGCAGCGTTACTAGGGGTCAAAGCTGGCGATGAGCGTAAATTTACTCTAACTTTTACAGATGATGAAGAAGAGGAAGATTTACGTGGGCGAAGTGTTGAGTTTAACGTTACAGTTCGTGAGGTAAAAGAAGTGATCTTGCCAGAAGTTGATGACTTCATGGCACAAATAGCAAGTGATGGCGAGATCAAAACACTTGAAGCACTGCGCGAACGGATTCGTGAAAACTTGCAAACTGAGCTAGAAAATCGTGCCAACAATCAATACGCAAATCAAATCATTGAACAACTTGTTTCACAATCTAGCTTCATCTATCCAGAAGAAATTGTCGAAGAATATATCGACGATGTTATTAAGGAAATCGACGATTACCTAAGACAGCAAGCAGGCTTTGGCGTTGAAGACTACGTTAATCTGACGAATACTTCAATGGAAGAACTGCGTGCCCAAAATCGTGAACGCGCTATTGAGCGCATGAAAAACACATTGGCCTTAAGCAAATTAGCTGAGGTCGAACGTATACAAGTTTCACCTGAAGCAGTAGAAGAAGAAATTGATCGACAAATTATGTCGTTTGGAAGTGGTCAACCTCACCTTTTAGAGGCACTGCGTCCTATGTTCCAAAGTCCTGAGACACGTAACCGCATCGTATCGCAGCTTTTGTATGATAAAACAATAGAGCGCATCGTAGAAATTGCAAAAGGTATTGCGCCGGAGTTAACAGCAGAAGATGAGGGTACATCAGAAGCTACCCAAGAAGAAGCTACAACAGAAGCTGACGCAACGTCTGAGGAAACCAAAGAAGAAGCATAACCTAATCAATTAGGGAGAAAAACAACATGTTAGATCAAATGTATGACACCTTTGGGAAATTACATGATCGCGGCGTTTATAACGGCGTGATTCCAATGGTAATCGAGCAAACAGGACGCGGCGAACGTGCGTATGATATTTTTTCATTGCTGCTTAAAGAGCGCATTATCATGGTAGGATCAGGTATCAATGATCAGGTTGCTAATTTAGTGGTGGCCCAACTTTTGTATCTCAATAGTCAAGATGCTGAAAAAGAAATCAGTATGTATATCAACAGTCCGGGGGGATCGATCTACGCCGGCTTGGCAATCCTTGATACCATGAATGCGATTACAAACCCTATTCGTACAGTTGCAGTAGGGCTTGCCGCTAGCTTTGGAACAGTACTCCTCACATCTGGTGAAAAAGGTCGACGCATGGCGCTTCCTCATGCCACAATTCATATGCACCAACCTTTACAATCAGGTGGGGGTGGTCAAGCCTCCGATATTGAGATTCAAGCGCGTGAAATCTTACGCCTACGCGCTGTATTAAACGAAATCCTAGCAGAATGCACAGGGCAACCCCTAGAGCGCATTGAACGTGATACAGACCGAGACTTTTACCTAGACGCAAAAGAAGCTGTTGAATACGGACTTGTTGACGCAATTTTTGAACCTGCGAAGTCTCGTAGCAACGGTACTGGAGCATAGAACAGTGAGCTTACTAGGTCAAGAAGGTTTGCGGTGCTCATTTTGTGGAAAATCAGCCGATGAAGTCAATCGGCTGATTGCGGGTCCAGACGGGGTCTTCATTTGCGATGAATGCGTCCGTCTGTGCTCACACATTCTTGAGCAAGAACAACCCACTAAAAACAATAATGATTTTCATCTAGACAATGTACCTTCACCGCGCGAGATTCATGAATACCTCGATCGCTATGTGATTGGACAAAGTCGTGCCAAGCGCGTTTTGAGTGTTGCCGTATACAACCATTACAAGCGCATCAATGCAGGAGGAGCCATCGGGGATGTTGAACTTGATAAAAGCAATATCCTTATTGTTGGTCCAACGGGATGTGGTAAAACACTACTCGCGCAAACGCTAGCGCGTATGCTTGATGTTCCTTTCTGCATTGCAGATGCTACAGCCCTAACTGAAGCGGGCTATGTTGGTGAAGATGTAGAAAACATCCTATTACGCTTGATACAAGCTGCCGATTACGATATTGCGCGTGCAGAACGCGGCATCATCTACATCGATGAGATTGATAAAATCACTCGTAAAAGCGGGGATAACCCATCTATCACTCGTGATGTGAGCGGGGAAGGCGTTCAACAAGCGCTTCTAAAAATCATTGAAGGTACAGTTGCTAATGTTCCTCCTCAAGGTGGGCGTAAACATCCACATCAAGAGTTTTTACAAATTGACACGAACAACATTTTGTTCATTTGTGGCGGCACTTTTGCAGGCATTGAAGATATTATTGCCAAACGTGTCAATGATAAAAGCTCAATGGGTTTTGGCTCCACACAACGCAATACAGCAGTCAACACAAAAGCTGAACTATTGCGTCAATTAACAGCTGATGACTTGATGGATTATGGGCTCATTCCAGAGCTTGTAGGACGGTTGCCCTTAATCACAACCATCGATCCGTTAGATGTTGAATCCCTAGTACAAATTTTAACAGAGCCTCAAAACTCATTAGTCAAGCAATACACCACCCTGTTTGCTTTAGATGGTGTGGAGCTAGTCTTTGAGGAAGATGCCCTGCGTGAAGCTGCTGAAACAGCACTTCGTTACGAAACTGGTGCACGAGGTTTGCGAGGTATTTTGGAAGGGGTTTTAACAGATATTATGTTTGAGATTCCTTCTCGCAAAGACATTAAGAAAGTTATCGTCACTCGTGAAACCATTAAGCGTGAAGCTATGCCAATCATTGAGAATGAAGATGGCAAACGGCTTGAATGGTCAGCAGATGGCAAGCTCGACAGCGCAGCATAATGACAAGCTAATGCCAATCAAAAAAATAACAAAGACAGCGCGCCATTAATGAAGCGCGCTGTTTTTGATACCTTTTGACATACTTTCTATGCCTCTAAAGATTCTGGCTCTCTATAATCTCAATAAACTAGCGCCTCTAGCCACACCATTTCAGCAAGACCATCTATGGCTGTCTGTAGCGCCAAAGCATCTAAACGTGTGCCCCCCTCGCTTGTACCATAATGACTGGGAATGACATATCGTGGGCGCAATATCTCGACGGCTTGGCGTGCATGATCAATAGTCATCATGCCTTCTTTTGCGCTAACAGGCAAGATTGCTATATCACAACCTATAGAGCGCATTTCAGGGATAAGATCAGTATCACCTGCATAATATAAATCGTAGTAGTCCATCGAGATAACAAACCCAACATCTCCCCGCTTAGGTGGGTGATAATCATCGAATGTATACGCAGGAACTGCCTTGATATTAATACGCTCAATATTCAAACTTTGCCAAGCCCGCAATGTTTCAACTTTGCGGAATTCTTGCTTAACAAGCGGCGCAACGCCCTCTCCTGCAATAATACGTGTATGAGGTTGTAATAATTTTTCAATATCTGACGGTGAAAAATGATCATAATGTTCATGACTAATCAAAATAACATCAGCAGGTGGGCTGTCATCGAGAATGCGCCACGGATCAATATAAATGCGCTGTGTTCCCTCTATCCGAAATGTTGCATGTCCGTGCCAATGAATTTTCTCAATCATCGCCTATACCCTATGCTAGCTCGATTTATGAATTTGGAAGTTTGATAGTAAAGTTAAGCATTATTAAAACACGCCATATTTTAAGGCCAAACTACAAGGGTTTGTCAAGCAATTCATTGTTCATATCAGCTAAGCGTAGGCTAAATCTAAGCAATTGCTAACTTTATTAAGAACGTTTACGAAATAAAAAGACCTCACCATAACTTAGTAATGCAACCCCAATCAAAGCGCAAAGACCCGTTAGCAAAAAACCTTCCACTTCGTCCAGATTCAAAATATAGGTAAGTAACAATCCAATAGCACCGCCACCCAGTATTCCCATATTTACCACCAACCGAGACGGCTCATACCAGCGTTTTGAACTATTACTCATAATTTCCTCCACATATCTAAACACTAAACCATTATTGCCAATTTAAACGAGAGCATGGTAACATCAAGTTAGAAAATCTTAAACCATGAAGTAGATTGTGAGGTAACCCCTTATCTGTGAGCAAGCAACCTAAACAATGGATGCTCGCCGCCGATCCGCCAGCACCATACATTGCTGCATTGCAACATGATCTTGGGCCTATCATGGCAAAGGTGCTTTATAACCGTGGCTTAGTTACAGCGGAAAAAGCACGTCAGTTTATTCGGAATGACTACGAATTACCTGACCCCTTCCTCATGAAAGACATGGGGAAAGCAGTTGCCCGAATTCGGCAAGCCATTCGCCAACGTGAACGTATCGTTGTTTATGGCGATTTTGATGCAGACGGTGTAACGAGCACAGCTGTTATGATTCAAACGTTGCTATCATTAGGTGCAGACGCAACACCATATATCCCGGATCGCGCGGATGAGGGCTACGGCTTAAATATCCCGGCATTACAAATGTTGGCCCAACAAGGCTATCGACTCGTTATTACTGTTGATTGCGGTATACGCTCTATTGAAGAAGTCAAAGCAGCCAATGAGCTTGGTCTTGACATTATCATCACAGATCATCATTCAGTGGGAGAGCAACTCCCACCCGCCTATGCGATCCTGAATCCGAAGCGAGTTGATTGTCCTTATCCCGAAGATATGCTTGCCGGCGTAGGCATTGCCTTTAAACTAGCTTGCGCTTTAATCGCTGCAGGACAAAAAGAACCACCCACAACATCGCTTCTTCCTATAGACTTACTAGACCTTGTTGCGATTGGAACAGTTGCCGATCTCGCGCCACTAGATCGGTTAGAGAATCGAAAAATAGTACAACTAGGCTTACAGGAACTAATGCGTGCCAAGCGTCCCGGCATATATGCGCTAATGGACATTAGTCGCATTCGTCCAGAAAAAATGAACTCAACAAGCATAGGCTATGCCTTAGGCCCTAGAATTAATGCTGCCGGAAGACTTGAAAAAGCTATCATTGCGTATCAACTCCTCATGACAGATGACTGGCGCGAAGCTAATCAACTTGCGAAAGAACTGCAAGACATCAACACCCGTCGACAACAACTAACCACTGAAGCTCATGAATTAGCACGTCAACTTGCTGTTCAAAATGGACACATTCCGTCGATGTTGTTTGCTGCTCACGAATCGTTTTTGCCCGGCATCGTTGGATTGGTGGCAGGAAGACTTACAGAAGAATTTTATCGCCCTTCTGTCGTTATTGAAATAGGCGAGCAAGAATCACACGGATCATGCCGCAGTACACCAGAGTTTAACATCACTCATGCGCTTGATCGCTGTGCGGATTTGCTTCTGCAGCATGGAGGCCATGCACAAGCTGCAGGCTTCACAATCATGAATCAGAATATACCTCTATTCAAAGAAAGACTAAAACAACTCATTACACAACAACTTTCTCAATACGAGCTTTGCCCAACGCTTGTCATTGATGCACAAGTAAATCTCGTTCAGCTTACGATGGACTTAGCAAAGAAAATCCAACTCCTAGAACCCATTGGCACAGATAACCCAGAACCTATTTTCTGTACACGACATTTGCGCGTAGTAGAAGCACAACGAGTTGGTTCTGAAGGTAAGCATCTTAAAATGAGATTAGCTGATGGCCCAATTAGCATGGATGCTATCGCTTTTCGTTTTGGTGATTGGTTGAATGATCTTACACCTTATATTGATGTTGCTTATAATCTGCAAATTAATGAATGGAATCGGCGTACAAGCCCACAGATGAACATTGTTGATATACATTTGTTATAAAAAATTACTTATCAAACACAACATAACCCTTGTGCTGTTATTTATCCTAAGCCAATTTTTATTGGATCTGCATACACCAACAACAGCACAAGAACCCAACCTATCATCAAATCCCATTGGGATTATAGGTGGCTATTGGCGGCCAGAAGCTGCCGAACAGTTATCCGTTGGGTGGGATCGCATTATTTTTGATTGGTCTCGTTTTCAACCAAACGGTCCGGGAGATTTCGTTGCTGATGCTGTACGCCCTTCATGGATTGAACGGAATCAGCAACAAGGACGCGAAGTTGTTGGATTGATTATCAATACTCCCGCTTGGGCTTCGGCAACCCCACGTATTGGCGTTCCTAATGGATTATTTTTACCCTATGACGATCCGGGTAACTTATGGGGAGTATTTTTAACGCAATTAGCCGAACAATACGCCCCACTAGGAATACATCATTGGATCATTTGGAATAATATTGATATTCCATCCATTGCCAGTAACACAGCTTTTATCGGTGACATCGCTGAATATGCGCAGATGGTCAAAATCGCCTATCAAGCCTTTAATGCCGTAGATGAAAATGCTAAAATCTATCTTGGTGGGATTAACTGGTGGTATGATGTTTCTTTAGGGCAACCGCCTTACCTTTCACGCCTCATTGAACGTATTAAACAGGATGATTCAGCAGCGCTCAATAATTATTACTTTGATGGTGTGACGTTAAATTTCATCATTGAGCCAACCCCAGTAGGAATTTACGTCCCCACAACAGAAACCTTCAACGCTGTTATCAGCGAAACACGCCGCATTTTAGTAGAAGAAGGACTATCAACAAAACCTATTTGGATTCATGAAATGGGCGCAACTGTCACACAAGACGACCTACGCGCGTTACCAAATGCAACAATTAGCATTAACCCTCAACAACAAGCCTACTTTCTAGTGCAAGGTCTAGCACTTGGACTTGCAAATGGTGCAGAGCGTGTTGGTATCTATCGCTTGTTTGACAACAATTTTGTTGTTGGCGAGCCTGCCTATGGTCTTCTGCGTGATGACAATACAGCACGGCCAGCTTTCGCTGCGCTTCAATACATCACCCAACTCATCATCCCTTACCAACAAGTGGAATATGGCAATAGCACAAATGCTCGCCTTGTGACCTTTACCCAAGAAACACAAACTATTTTCATCATGTGGTCTGCTGCTGAAAAGCCTGTTAGTTTTTGGATTGAACAAGCCTTTCAAGACAACATCAATATCACCGACATTTATGGCAACCCGCTTCAATCACCGCGTTTAGGAGTTGGCCCTGAAGGTGTGAGTGTTTATGTCATTGATACATCAGCAGCAATTCCTGATCCAAACGACAATATATGGATTAGTGGTGCTCCTATCGTTGTTATCATTGATACTACGCAACCGCGTCGAGTGTGGGGGTCATTAGGAGATGCGGTTGGCATTCAACTTCGATAAAAAGCCTCTTTCAATATGGCTATCCTTTCAACAAGGCTTAATCGTTATAGCACTTTTGGCTGGCTTTACGGCTTTATATGCGTATTCAATAGGCATCCCTTTTTACAGCAGCGATGCTCAAGTCATGTACAATACAGCATGGGAATTGAGCCACAGCGGAAAACTTAATGTTTCTCCAGCCCCCCTCCCTCAGCTCATTCAAGGTCACGATGATCTTATTTACAGCAAATATGATGTTGGTTTGCCACTTTTAGCATCGCACATCATTTATTACGCTGATGGTGTAGCAAAAGCATCAGGTGCAGATCGTTATGCTGTTGGCGCGATCTTTGTTATGTTCATCCCCAATATTTGCATGGCACTAGCAAATGTAGGTTGTTATCTATTAGCCCTTCATATCAGCCATAGCACAAGACGTGCGCTCATTTCCGCATTAGTCTGTGGGTTAGGTACAACAGTTTGGCCCTATGGAAGACTATTCTTTGCTGAAGCCATCACAACTGCAACACTCACTTTAGCTATGGTTTGGTTATTTGTTCCCAGCAAACTCAAAGCTATTCATATTATAGGCGCTGGATTGCTTATGAGTATCGCGCTTATAAGTCGTATACATACTTTGATCTTTGCTATTGTGTTGTTTTATCCAATTTGGCAACGCACCCAAACACCTTCTCAAAGAATAAGATATTTGCTCTTGTATAGCATCGCGTTTTTTATTGGGAGCAGCATGTGGTTTTTTCATAATTGGTTACGGTTTGGAAATATTTTGACCACAGGATATGAAGGGGAAACATTTTCAAATAATCCATTAGCAGGAATGGTTGGCCTTCTTGTAAGTTTTGGGAAAGGAGTTTTTTGGTATGCGCCCCCCCTAATCATCAGTGCCCTCAGCTTTCCCTATTTTAAGAAAAACGCTTCTTTGCTCAGTAAAACACTCATCCTCAGTACACTTTTAGCTATAGGATTTTATGGGAGTTGGTGGGCATGGCATGGAGGTTGGGTATGGGGGCCTCGTTTTCTTGTTCCACTCATGCCCTTGTGGTGTGTAGGTTGGAGTGTATTCCCAACTAAGATTTCTTGGAAAATTGGCGCAACATTAATATTTTCAATTGGAATTTTAGTACAGTTCGTCGGCACATTTACGAATGTAAATAATGCTTATACTAATGCTTTTTATGGCGCATCAAACCCCGATGACAAAACACACTATGCTATGATACACTACGACCTTGACTACAACCCAATTTTGCTAGGATGGCAACAACTAAAAACAGGCAACACAGAACCTCAGGCCATTTATCAATTACAAAAAACAGAATTAAACCAAAATTGGGTTTATGGTGTACCACAAGCAATTGAGCGTTGCCTATTACTTAGCATTGGTATATTAACATGGGGATTGTTACACAATCCCATGATCTTTGAAGGACAGGAAACATGACAAGCTCAAAACCGCGTTTTAATTATGGAGGGCAAGCTGTTATTGAAGGGGTTATGATGCGAGGCGCGCATCTTGCTGCTATTGCAGTCCGTGACCCACAAGGCAATATTGTTATTCATGAAGAGCCGCTGAACTCAACCATTTATCAAGGGCGTATTAGCAAAATCCCCTTTCTGCGTGGATTAATTGGCTTATGGGATGCACTTGTACTAGGTACCCGAGCCCTTATTTGGAGCGCTAATATTGCCCTCATCGAAGAAGAGGAAGAAGCAACAACCGAATCAACAGAAGAAAAGAAAAGTTGGTTTAGTCGATTGCCGTTCGTAGGTAAAATTTTACATGCTTTCAGCATCAGCCAGCGCATACTGACTATTGGCATCGAGCTTGCATTCACAGAAAACACGACACAAAAAAGCCGCGCCGATCATGACAATGCTTTTTCAGATGTTACAGTGGTTGGATTAGTGATAGTATCTTTATCGCTCGGCGTCGGTCTGTTTATGGTCTTACCCGCAGCAGCTTCAGATTTTGCTGGTACACTTCTAGGCACAGAAAATCGCCTTATCAAAGACACCATTGAGGCGCTTATCAAATTAGGACTATTCATTGGATACATTGCCGCGATTGGACAAATGGAAGACGTAAAGCGTCTTTTCGGCTATCATGGTGCAGAACATAAAACAATTAATGCTTATGAAGCTGGTGCCCCTCTAGTCCCTGAAGAAGTGCAGAAACATTCTATCGAACACCCGCGCTGTGGCACAGCATTCTTGCTAACAGTCGTCTTCGTAAGTATTCTTGCTCATGCAATCACTGGCCGTCCAAGCAATTTCTTTTTACTGCTACTTTCACGAATAGCAGCAGTTCCAATTGTAGCGGGACTAGCCTACGAGATTATCAAATTCACCGCAAAGCATATTGAAAATCCAATTATTAAGCTCATTATTATTCCGAACTTACTGCTACAACGCCTTACAACCCGACAACCCGACAATTCAATGGTTGAAGTTGCCATTCATGCCCTTCAGCGAGTAATCCATGCAGAAGAAGTTGTCGCACGTGGAGAAGCCCTGCTCACACAAAATGAACTCATTATTAATACCAATGAGGCTCAGTAAAAATGCTCGGCGCAAATTTGTTACGCGGAGAAAGAGTTTATCTTTCTACTATTGAAAGAGAACATATTCCAACATTAACTAGATGGTATCAAAACCTTGATCTGCAGTATTTGCTTTTTATGCAGCCAGTATTTCCTCTTTCTGAACAAGAAGAAACAAACTGGTATGAACACATCACACGTGATAACTCACATCAATTTTCTATCTACGTATTAGATACAAATGCCTTAATAGGAACATGTGGATTACATGGCCCCGATCTCCGAAATCGTAGCTCAGAGGTGGGTATTTCAATAGGTCAACCCTCTTATTGGGATCAAGGCTACGGCACAGATGCAATGCGCGTTTTACTACGTTATGGTTTTTATGAAATAAACCTACATCGCATTGAATTAAAAGTATATAGCTTTAATGAGCGTGCTATACGTAGTTATGAAAAGTTAGGCTTCCAAAAAGAAGTCGTTGCACGCCAAGCCATTTTTCGAGATGGCCAATATCACGATGTAATTATTATGGGATTACTACGAAGCGAGTGGCGCGATGTTAGGGAATAAGCTATTACGCGGGAATTTGGTTTATTTGACTGCAAACACAATTGATGACGCAGAACAAATCGCAAAGTGGTTTAATGATCTAGATGTCTCCTATTGGTCAAACTATCACATACGCCTTGTAAATACTGAACAAAAGCAGCAAAGACTTAAACAATTCTGGGAAAACAAAAATTTCAGTTTTGCCATTCGCACAATTGCAGAAGATCGTTATATTGGTATTGCATCGCTAGATGCGCCAGATTGGCGCAACCGTAAAACAATGCTAGGAGTTACCATTGGCGATAAACGATATTGGGGCCAAGGTTACGGTTCTGATACTGTACAAATCATGCTGCGTTATGCTTTTCTAGAGCTTAATCTACACCGTGTGCATCTAGGGGTGTTTAGCTACAATACTCGTGCGATACGAGCTTATGAAAAAATAGGTTTTGTGCATGAAGGAGCACGTCGCGAGGCGCTCTTTCGTGATGGACAATACCATGACATGCTGATCATGTCTATCTTGCGCCACGAATGGGAAGCTCGTTATATATATCAAAATTCGCAATAATTACCTTCAAACATGCATTTGAGGTCATTGTAAATGTTCAAATTATTTTGGCAACAGCCACGCCATAGCGTAGTGGTGTTTGGCAGTGTGTTATGCCTAGCGTGCATCTATATCTTTACTGTTATGCAATTTACCCGCGCCCAAAACGACGGACGAATCGGCGCGATGCTAGACGATACATGGATTCATGTTCGCTTTGCCTATGCGATCAGCCAAGGTAAAGGGCTCATGTATAACGAAGGTGTCCTCACCTCAGGTGCGACTAGTCCGCTTTGGGTACTGCTTTTAGCCATTCCTTATGCGGTCTTGAATCCTGACGTTATGCAACAAGTGGACATCGCTATTTATACAAGTGTCCTCACTTATTTATTGTTGGTGGTCAGCGCTACAGGTTTTAGTTGGTGGGTATCCAAAAGAGCATGGATAGGTTTTAGTGTCGGGATGCTCACAGTTCTAACAGGGCGTTGGATATGGATGGGATTAAGCGGTATGGAAACCACCCTATTCACGGCACTTTGTGTAATCAGTATCTGGAGCCATATGGCTGACCAATATGAAAAACGTATATTTTCTGGGCGCACAGGTATATTATTAGCGCTAGCCACACTTGCTCGCCCAGAGGCTTATTTACTTGCGTTTCTAACAGGATTAGATGCTGTAGTAATATTGCCCTTACGCGATCAACGTTCTATAAAAAGCATAATAAATGCTTTACGTAGAAGCTGGCGTGGCATTATTAGTTATGTCCTATTAGCGGGCACATATCCTATTGTGACGCTGATCATTGACGGCTACCCGCTTCCAAACACGTTCAGGGCAAAATCACAGCTTGGGCGGGAATATCCGGACTTACCCCGTTCTTTATTATGGATGAACCATGTAGATAACGGAAAAATCTATCTTATTCTAGCAGCCATAGGCCTCTTATTCATGATATGGAATTTCAGGCGTAAAAATAGCCCTAGCATACTATGGGCAGTTTGGCCTGTAATTTTTGTACTTGCAGTCCTGTACATGGGCGCAGAGCGTTATGTCATTAATTATTCACGCTATGTAATACCTTCAGCTCCTTTTACAGCTTTATTAGCAGTGACAGGTATTGATGTCATACGGCAACAGCTTAAGCAACGTTTTTCATTTGCCTATGCACATGCAAGTACAATAGCATTATTAGCGATCATTGGCACAATGACATTTGCGCGTGGCATTGATGATGGTGCCGCAGTTGCTAATGATGTTAAACAGCTTTATAAAATGCATGTGACAGCCGGTTATTGGTTCAAAGAACACACCAATCCTGATGATGTGATCGCCTTGAATGATGTTGGGGCTATTGTCCACATCTCTAACCGACGAGTGCTCGATCTTGAAGGATTAGTAACACCCGAAACCATTGATGCAGTAGGTGATGCTCCCAACCTCACCTGTGAACACGATTTAGGTCTAGCACGCGAAATCTTGCGCCAACAAGTAAAATTCATTGGCGTTTTCCCTTGGTGGTATCCATGCCTCGTTGGTTGGACAGGCGCGTTGCAACCTGAGGCTGTATTTACCATTACTGGCCCCACAGTCATCGCCGGTGGAGAGCTTGTCGTCTATTATCCCATATGGGAAAACTGGCCAATGCAATTACAAATTCCTTCAAGTGCAACGCAACTCAATGAAACATTCGGCGATCACATCGTATTAGGCGCTTATGAGCTTAAACAAAACGAAAATAATCTCATCATCCAATTATGGTGGCAACCCACCGATACGCCACAACGCGATTATCACGTTTTTGTGCATATTGTTGACGAAAATGGTCAACTACTAAAAAGGCTTGATGGCTCTACACTACAACATGATAGCAAACCACAACAACGTGAAAACTCCGCATTTTCTACCTTATGGTGGCGCAAAGGAGATATTATCCTAGATGAGCACATCATCACATTTGATGACGTATCTATTCTCTCACAGCCTGACATATCATTAAGCGTAGGGTTGTACACTTTCCCTGACTTCAGACGTTTAGTACGTCCTGATGGTACAGATAACTTAAAATTACCATTAAATAGTCGCACGATTGCAACCAATGTGGCACAATAGACGCAAATAATCTAGGTGAAGATTTTTAGACGCTTAAATTGAAGCGGAGGTATAAACCCGATGTCTGTACGGGAACCATTATCATGGGAAGAAAATCTAGTTGCAGCAATTGCTGGAACAGG
>RFGP01000185.1 GCA_003697365.1 Chloroflexota bacterium
GTCTTGTATGCCCACCGTCTTAACACGGTCTTCACACTCCTCATCGAATGTGTGTCTCGCTCCGGAATCTCTGTTGTCTACATCCCGATGACTTCTTCATCGCAATGTGCCCAACATACTAGCATACCCTTTCTCCCCTTGCAAGGCCTTTTTTCTAACTTCTTCCAAATTTGGAGACGACTTTCTTTTTTTCTCTCTCCTAGACTATATAAACTAATTCTCAATATAACAGCGCTTTTCGGTTTCCTATAATTTAAGCTATACTTCTTATATAAATTCTTCTATGTAATGATGTTATCAGGAGACCCCAAAATGGCTGATCAATATCAAAGTGGCTATGTACCACCCGAACAACAAAATCCACAACAATATCAGCAGCAATATCCACAACAATATCCAAGCCAACAACCACAATATCAGCAACAGCCTGTGGCTCAACAATATCAACAACCTACTCAGTCGCAATGGTATCAGCAACAAGCTACCGCTACAGTAAGTTCAGAAAATGTTCAGGTAACAGATAGTCTTTCTGCCAATGAGTTTATTGTTGAGATTAATGGCCAACGTGTAACTGGTGTATTCGCAGTATCAGGCGTAAGTTCTTATATGCTGAAAATGCAAGATGGTAAACCTGTAGGCATGGACTTTCCACCTATTACAATTACTAAAATGGTTCAGCAAGACCCCAACTTGCCTTTTAATCAATGGACACGTGAAACTGTTTCAGCACGCGGAACACGTCTGCCAACTCGTGATATTGCCATTGTTGCGATGGATGAGGGTGTTGAAACGCGACGCTGGATATATCGCAATTGTTGGATTAGCGCGATTCAGTTTTCAGATTTTGATACGGCACTAGATTTCCTAATAGAAGAAAAAATTACCATTCAACATGGTGGCGTTGAAGAAGTTTGGCCAAGTTAGTATAACAGGCCCCATAGGGGCCATATTTTTTGTATCCAACCCAAGTTCCTGATTGTGAGTAATACCTTAGAGAACAACAACGAAAGGGTTTTCCTAATGAGTAACAAAGTCAGTCGTTCTGCTTTGCGGAAGCGGAACACTAATGCTATAGAAGTCAAGGTAACACTTTTAGGGCTTGATCGCACAAGCGGGTCAATAGGGTTTGGGTTAAGAAGTTACAGCGAACGCCCTGATACTAGGGTAGTGTTCAAAATTATTGGGCGTGATCTTGATAATGAAACAATGAAGGCCGCCCAAAAACTCGGCTTAATTGATAATTTTCACCGCAACCTAGAAAACGCGCTTGAAGATGCTGATATTGTCTTCATTAATGAACCACTTAGTGAATTGCAAGAACTCTTTGAACGCTCGGCAACCTTGCTTAAGCCCGGCGTTGTTCTAATTGATCTTTCGCGTTTGAAACAACCTGCAATTGACTATGCTAATCGCTACTTCCCACGCGACGAGAAAGGGAAAAGCCCGTTTTATTTAGTTGGCGCTACGCCATTAGTAGGCTTTGAAAATCTCTATAACACGAATTTTTCAATAGAAGCCTCAAGAGAATTTATGTTTCGAGGGTGTGACATGCTCATTGTGCCCAACGCAAGCGTTCCACCTGAAGCTGTAAAAGTAGTAACCGATATTGCTGAGTTTTTGTCCATGAAACCACGCTTCATGGATCCAGCAGAGCACGATGCCTTAGCAAGCATCGTTGATGGTTTACCAACTATGTTAGCAATGGCTTTATTCCAAACTGTGCATAATTCACCCGGCAGCACTGATATTTTCCGCGCTAGTAACAGTGAATTCGCCATTGCTGTTCAAAGCCTAAGACATGTTTCAGCGCGTGATATGGTTTTATTATGGCAAAACAATCGCGATTCACTGATCCACCACATTGATGCAATCATGGCAACATTAACTAACATGCGACAACTTCTAGAAGAAGAACAAGACCCCGAAGTTCTACAAGGTGTTTTAGAGACATTTCTAAAGGCTTTCGTAGCTTGGGAAGTTAGGCGCGAACAAAATCGTTGGGATGATCCACAAGACAATGCTTATGATAATATTGATATTGGTATCTCAAACTTGATACCGGGCTTTGGCGGCAGACTTTCAAAACGTCGACAAGAAGATGATTAACTAACTGAGCTTTGTGGACTGTGCTCTATGAGTTCGTAAATGTTGTAGCCAATAAATAAAGCGCGAGATGACAACTTGAGCATATTCAATAAATGACTGCTCAGCAAAAATAAGAATAAAGCAAGCTGTTGACACTAATACGATTGATGGCCCAGTGGCAATATCAAAATGGTAGCTAACATAAAAACCTAGAATACTACTTGCGGCTCCAATGAGTGCTGAAAGTATCATCATACGATTAAGTCGATGTGTGATGAGTGAAGCGGTTGCTGCGGGCGTAACAAGCAACGCCAACATTAAAGCAATGCCCACAATTTGCAAAGAAACAACAATTGTTATTGCCATCAAAATAAGTAGCAAATAGCGAAAAAACTCTGTGGGCATTCGTAATGTTTGTGCAAGCACAACATCAAACGAAATCACGAGAAATTCCTTATAAAAAATAATGATAATGCCAATCGTAACAAGACTGAAAATTGTTGTCAGATGGAGATCAGCAGTACTAACATCAAAGATTTGACCAAATAAAATATGAGTCAGGTCACCAGAATAGTTGTCTACACGCGAAACCATCGCAATGCCAAGTGCAAACATCCCCGCAAAGACAACCCCTATCGCCGTATCGTTGCGCAATCGATTATGACGGGTGAGAAATCCGATTAATAAGGCGCTGATAATGCCAGCTCCCAATCCACCCCAAAACAATGGATTTTCTTCTGCATAAGATGGCACATCTCCTCGACTTTGGCGCTGATACATATAGGCGACACCGGGTAAAATCGTATGCGCAAGGGCATCTGAAAAAAATGACAACCCTCGTACCACCACAAGACTGCCTACTACCCCAGATACAATGCCAACCATAATGGCAGCTTGTAATGCTGTTGCTAAAATAGAGCTTTTTAGTGGGGCGACAACGTACCATTCATAACTACGTAGTAGTACATCCCAACCACGTAGTATTATTTCAATTGTTGACACATGCTTTACCCTGTGAAGTTAAAAACGTGACGATAGCCACCAAAAGTTTGTTGCATATTAGAGACAGTATACACTTCTTTAGGCGCACCAAAAGCAATTTGGCGCTTATTTAGCATTAGTACTTTATCGTAGCGTGTAGCTGCTTGATCGAGATCATGGGTCGCAATCACTACAGTTACTTGATGTTCACGTAGCGCTTCTAGCACTTCAAAGATTTCTGATTCTGTACTGGCATCTACGCCAGCAAAAGGCTCATCCATAAGCAGGAGGCGCGCTTCTTGTGCTAGCGCACGTGCAATAAAAACACGTCGGCGCTGGCCACCAGAAAGCTGTCCTATTTGTCGATGTCGAAGTTCCCACATACCGACTTTATGCAGTGCATCGGTAACTATATCCTTATCACGACGACGCGCTGGAAGCATATAACCAATGTGTCGTGAGCGTCCCATCATCACCACGTCCCACACATTCACTGGAAAGCGCCAATCTACCATTTCATGTTGCGGAACATAGCTGATGTAACTATGGCGGCGTTGATTTCGTCCCTCTAACAAAATCCGCCCTGTATATAGCGGTAATATCCCAACAATTCCCTTGAACAATGTTGATTTTCCCGCACCGTTCGGGCCAATCACAGCAACACGTTCAGCTGGCCATATCATGAAGTTGACATCGCGAAGCGCTATATTTTCGCCATAGCGAATTGAAACATCCTCTGCCAATAAAGTTGGCACGGATGAAGTGAGTTTAGTTGAAAAATGAGCTTCTGATTGTTTTATCGTAACCATACTTATAATGATACAATGTATCACTATTTTTGACTAGAGCATAATTCACAAGTAGCTTGACAAGCCTCACGAAAAACATTTATGATTGAAGCACCTTAAACAAGTTTGAAAGCTGTGCAGAAGACATGCAAAAGACGAGCGACTGCATCAGAGAGCCGTTGGCTGGTGAAAAACGGTAGCATCTCAGCTTTTGTTCCACTTCTGTTAGAAGTATGTGCGATCCATGCGTTTTGCATTGCTAAGCATAATCGGGTTCGCCCGTTATCGCGTAAAGTCTGAAAGCAAGACTTACTGAGATTGTCTGTGTAAATAGGCAATGAATTCAGGTGGCACCACGAAGTCCCTTCGTCCTGAGCGTCGAGAGGGACTTTTTTCATTAATAGGTTAGGAGGTTATTTTGGATTCTAGAGATATTTTTGATCTACTTATTTATGGAGTAGTTATTATTGGTTTGATCTTTGCCGCACGGCGTTTGTATCAAGATTTAACACGTCCTTTAGATGATGAGCCTAAAGATAAAAAACATAGGAGATGAAACTTAAATGCTGGATATTACACTTATACGTGAAAAACCTGATTGGGTAAAAGAGCAACTACGCAAACTCAATGATACAGCAGCTATTGAGCGTGTCGATCAAATTCTTCAACTTGATCAAAAACGCCGCGAGCTGTTGCAAGAAGTAGAGGTGCTAAGAAATTACCGTAATCGCCTCAGCAAAGCCACTGGGCAATTGCGCGGCAATAAAAAACTTGATCTTGGCATTCGTTTTGCACAAGCAAAAGCAGTTCTTAGCGCTTTGAAAACAGAAGATTATGCGACCGCAATTGAGGTTTTAGAACAGCATCCGGAGCCTGATCCTAGTGCAACTCTAGAGCATTTTGAAGCAATTATGCAAGATATATTTGAAGCGATGAAAATTTTAGGTAATCGCATCGCTGAAATTGATAGCACGCTTGAAACCGTTGAAGCTGAACGTAAAAATCACTTACTCTGGATTCCAAATCTGCCGCATGAAAGTGTGCCAGTGGCAGCGTCCGAAGAAGATAACATTCCGCACCCTGTTCAAGGAACAATTCCTACTTTTGACTTTACCCCACAAGCTCATTGGGATTTAGGGCCAGCACTGGGTATTATTGATTTTGAACGCGGTGTAAAACTTGGTGGTACACGATTCTATATCCTCGCGGGCATGGGTGCCCAACTACAACGTGCCTTGATTAACTTTTTACTTGATCAACTAGTCCATGAACATGGCTTCCAAGAAATGTACGTGCCGCTTATGGTTAAAGAAGAGGCGATGTTTGGTTCTGGGCAATTCCCGAAATTCATGGACACAAGTTATCGCGTCGAAGAGGTAGGTACTTATTTGCTGCCAACAGCAGAAGTTGCCTTAGCAAACATGTTTGCTGACGAAGTGATCCCTGCTGAAAACTTGCCCTTAAAATTTGTTGCCCACACACCTTGCTTTCGTAAAGAGAAAATGAGCGCGGGGCGCGATGTTCGTGGAATTAAGCGGCTACATCAATTTGAAAAAGTTGAAATGTTCGTTATCACACGGCCTGAAGATAGTTATGTTATGCTTGAAGAGATGACAAATATTGCTGCAAGTCTGTGCGCAAAACTCGGTATTCCACATCGCCGACTAGAAATTGTCACAGGTGATTTAGGTTTTACAGCGAGCAAAAAATATGATATTGAAATGTGGGCCGCTGGAGCACAAGAATGGCTAGAAGTATCGTCCTGCAGCAATACTGAAGCCTTCCAAGCAAGACGCGCAAATATCAAATTCCGTAATGAGGACAGAAATGAATTTGTTCATATGTTGAACGGATCGGCATTAGGAATTCCTCGCACACTCATTGCAATTATGGAACACTACCAAAATGCTGATGGAACGATCACAGTGCCCGATGTTTTACGGTCCTATCTGAACGGCAAAACAATTATTGAACCATAGGATTTACGACAGGGACACCCGCCTTTAGGCGGGTGGTTTCCACCACCGAGGTTTTGATGAAAGATATTGCTACCAACATACTAGTGTACCTCACATTAAGTGTGGGGATTATTCGGCAACAAGCGGGAGCACGTACCCGTAATCGCCGTCACTATCTGGCAGCTGAACGCCATTATTCAGCAGTCTTGGTTCTAAAACCCCACAACACATATGCTAAACGCGCACGCGGATTGCTGCGATGGCGAGAATTAAACGATCCTGAAGGGGCAATTGAAGACTTTTTAGATTTACGTCAAAGTGACCCCAACTATCATGATGGACTTTTTTATGAGGGGATGGCGCGTGTTGAGTTAGGGCAATATGCAGAAGCTGCTTCGCTGTTTCGACAGTTTATTGAAGTTGCTCCAAAGTCGAAATGGGCACACAGCGCAACTCTACAGCTTCAAAGCCTAAATGCTATCTTAGGCGATATTCCTAAACAACTTCCGCCATCTGCCCATGATAGCCAAGATTAAATTAGCTTTCCGATTCTAATACTCTCCAAATATCTATGCCGCGATCACAACCTATGACAAGTGCTGTGCCATCTCGCGATAGTTCCACTTGATCAGGTTGGGTACGATCACAATCTCGATAAGGGCCAAGGTTAAGTCGTTCTCCTGTTTCAACCAACCATGCACTCACTGTTCCCTCGTCATCCTCCGGATCAGTACCTAATACCACCGAACCATCAGCACTTATATCAAGATGAGAAATATAAACACCATTCAAGGGAGCTAAAAGTCTATTTATGCCGTTCACCCAATCCACAATATAAAGTCCGCTATAATCTTGCCCCAACCACACATAATGAGTTCCTGCCCGATTCATTGCCCCATAGGTTGCTACACCGCCAGCCTCAATCATATCTTCGACTGTATTCGTAAGCATATTCCAGCGCCAAATGACACCATCACTTGTGACTGTCAATGCTAATGGTGGATCAATGCGCCCCACTCGCGCGAAAATCTGGTCATCATCTTCATGGGGGAATAACTGAGATTGTATGATGTCACCTTCATAATCTACAACATACATTGTGCCATCAGCAGCGATAAACTCTGCGTAAACATGAGTCGGGCAAGGATCAGAAGTTTGATTATTATCTTCTTCAACCCAAATATTATTGACAGCATCACCAACAAACGAAGGGCTACGGTACACTAAATGCGCCATTTCTTCATCTGTTTGGAGTTCCCACACAGCGAAATATTCACGATAGCCTGTATATAAACAACGCCCATCATTTGACAATACTCTTGCAATGCTTCCATCATCAATTTGGTTTACAATGGGTGATTGCGCATATCCCCAAAGAATGGCAAGGCTCAAAGGCGGTGTGTTGTCATAACGGCCAAAGGTCACTACTTTTGTTGCATCTTGGTTCACAGCGAAAAGCCCAACAGCAGGCATTACACCTGCTGGCAGATCATCAAAGTCGTAGGTCTGGATTGATTGAAGTGCCGTGATATTCTCGGCCGATATAATCGGGTATTGTTCTGACTGTGCATCAGCGATAAGTAGTATATTGCTTAAACACAAAGAAAGCAGAATGAATAACGTTATTTTACGCATAAAGCCAACCTCATTATTTGCTAAAATATACTATGGCGATCTTAACGCTATACAATATGAACGCAATAGGTGATAAATAAACACCCCATGATAAATGTGAAGTTCCCCCACGAATTGTTTAAAGACGGATTTTTGGTTCTTGATCTAGAAACTACAGGATTCCCTGCACCTGATGTTGGCATTGTTGAAATTGCGATTATGAGTCACGAGGGCGAAATACTTGTTAATACACTCATCAATCCACGATGCTTAATTCCACCCCGCGCGTCAAAGATACATGGTATCTATGATGCTGACGTGGTAAATGCCAAAACGTTTGATGAAATTTATCCCGAATTAGTGACATTATTAAGTAGTCGATATGTTGTGGCTTATAACGCATCGTTTGAACAAGGGATATTTAAGTTCGTCTGTGGTCGTATGGGGTTGCCAAATTTTCCTAACGTGACTTGGTATTGTGCTATGCGCGCGTACAGTTCTCATCGCAGAAGACAACGTTTCTTCAAGCTCACAAAAGCCTGTGTAGATGAGGGAATACCAATTATAAATGCTCATCGTGCGCTTGGGGACTGCATGATGACGCTACGCTTGATGCATAAAATGGCTTCACGTGGTGATTAACTTTCTTGCGCAATCAAATCTGAAGCGAGCTTTATTATTTTTTGGCTCGTTTCGCGCCAGCTGATCTCACTTAATCCCATGCGCTTACGCAATTCGTCCATGTCCATTCCTTGTATGTAGTGGTGTACTGCATACGTCCAGCGCAACGTTTCAAAAGAAACTTTTGTTTCTACACCCGAAAGTTTAGCAAGATCAGTTAATACATACTCTAAATTGCGAGCTGTACAATCAAAAATGCGATTATCTTTGGGGCGATATTGTGCTAAATACTCATCCAAAAGCTCAATCCAGTCTTGAGAGATTGGCAAGCGACGCTCTTTGAAGACATTTAGCCGATGATAGGAAATAATTAGCGTAGGAGGATCATTTTCACGCTCTACATGCTCTCGTTCAAGTCCAACAGTTTCGCTCTTTTTAATACCTGTTTCAATCAGCAATTGAGCAATGAGCAACGGACGTGGATCAGGCTTATTGCCTAATCGCAACTGTTGGCCAGTATCAAGCAATTGACGCACTTCTTCAAAGCTAAGTACAGGTTGTAACGGAGCAGGCCCTGAGCGTTGAACGAGCTTATCAGCGGGGTCTGTAGGAATAACCTTTATGTCATGTAACCACTTAAAAAACACTTTTAATGTTGTCACACGTCTTGCGTAAGACTTTCGACTGCAAGGGATACCACGCCCAAACTCTAACCATGTCAAAAATTGATTCAGGCGCTCAGTGCTAATAGAAGCTAGAGGAGTATCGCCACCCAAGAATTCAATAACAAGATTCATATCAGAGCGAAAACTCTTCAGTGTGTTGTCGGATTTTCCTTCAGCAATGAGATAATCTAGGAAGGGGCCAATGGCTTTATCAATGCGAGTGCGTCCTGTTAAACGACCATCATCAAATAAAGTCAATTGCTCTGAATGTATCATGACCACACGCTCCATACTTGCTGTCATTACACACAGGATAACAGAACAATTGTTTCATGTCAATGAAAGTGGCTTCAGGAGCACATGCAACGCAAAGTAGCATAGCTGAAAAACAAAAAACACCCTCATGAGGGTGTTGGGTGCGTGCCCGCAGGGATTCGAACCCCGGACCTACTGTTCCGTAGACAGTCGCTCTATCCACTGAGCTACGGGCACAAACTGAATATGCACCCATAATACAATGTTCTGCTTAAATGTCAAGACATGGTCTAATGATTTATACGAAATTCGTCACAGCGCCATTGTGTGCTTGTTGCACCAAACGCGCATACTTCGCCATTACTCCACTTGTATAATGTGGCGCTGGTGGTGACCAATTCGCACGGCGCTCAGCTAATTCTTCATCAGATAACTCAACGTTAATGCTTCGTGCATCCACATCAACATTGATGATGTCGCCTTCCTGCAACAACGCAATTGGCCCACCGACCATTGCCTCTGGGGAAATATGTCCAATCATTAAGCCATGCGTTGCACCAGAAAAGCGCCCATCTGTTAGCAGCATCACATCTTTACCTAACCCCTGTCCTACAATCGCTGCAGTAACTTGTAGCATTTCCCGCATACCGGGACCACCAACAGGCCCCTCATAGCGAATGACGACAACATCGCCGGGCTTAATTTGCTGGTTTTGTACTGCCTCAAAAGCATCTTCTTCGCGATTAAAAATACGTGCAGGGCCTCGATGCGTCTTACGCTCATTTCCTTTTAGTTTGACAACAGCGCCTTCGGGTGCCAAGTTTCCTTTTAAGATAACGAGCCCACCACTCTCTTTGATTGGATGTTCAACAGACATAATCACCTCTTGATTAGGCGTTTCAGTAGCACTTGCTGCTTCTTGCGCGATAGTCTTACCCGTCACCGTTAGGACATCGCCATGAACAAGGTTGGCATCAACAAGGCGTTTCGCCAATAAACGAATCCCTCCTGCCCGATGCATGTCAATTGCTGTAAAACGCCCCGTTGGTTTCATATCAGCAATAATGGGAGTACGTGCACTAATTGCCTCAATGTCATCGATGGTAAAAGGAATATTAGCTTCACGTGCAAAAGCTAAGGTGTGTAATACGCTATTCGTTGACCCCCCTGTAGCCGCTGCAGCAGCAATGGCATTTTCTAACGCCTTACGTGTGATGATCTGGCTTGGGCGCAAATCAGCAGCAATAAGTTCTAGCACCAGCTCACCAGCACGAAAAGCTACATCGTCTTTTGCTTCTGCCATTGCTGGAATATCTGCCATCCCCATCGGGCAAATGCCCATAAGCTCAGAGATAGTGGCCATTGTGTTTGCTGTAAACTGACCACCACAAGCACCCGGCCCGGGACACGCCGCAGATTCGATAGCGTGTAATTCTTCTGCGCTAATTTTGCCACTTGCATATGCACCAATTGCCTCAAACACATCCTGCACAGTTAAGTCTCGCCCCTGATAGTGGCCGGGAGCAATAGAGCCACCATACAACATCAAAGAAGGAAGATCGAGTCGTATAAGTGCCATTATTGTGCCGGGAATAGTTTTGTCACATGAGGACAGCGCAATAACCCCATCAAGCATATTAGAACGAACAACCAGTTCTATACTATCAGCGATGAGTTCTCGACTAATCAAAGAGCCTTTCATGCCTTCAGTGCCCATTGTAATGCCATCAGAGATGCTGATGGTATTGAATTCAAGAGGAGTACCACCCGCTGCTTTAATACCAGCTTTTACTCTTGCAGCCAAACGGCGCAGATGAAAATTACAAGGCCCGATCTCTGTCCATGTATTGGCTACGCCTATTAAAGGCTTGGCTAAATCTTCATCTGTGAGACCAATCGCTTTCAGCATGGCACGTGCTGCAGCGCGATCTGCACCATCCACCAGTACGCGACTACGTGTGTTTAGCTTAGATTTAACATTTTCACTCATTTATAAACTCCTTAAAATAATGCTCAGCCTATCAGAATGCTCTGACAGGCTGCCAATAATTTATTAATAAATTGTGGCGCTTTCTACACAAGATTTCAAATGATCTTTGCTTCTGCGGCCTCAATTGCTCGGCTAATTTTATCTAATCCTGCGAGAATATCTCCCGTAATATGTAGGCGCACAACATGTCGCTTCGCATCTCGTAGCGCTTGTAGATCACCCAATTGTTGCGCTTGTTTCAAGATACTGAAAGTATAGGGTTTATCAGGAATTGCGGCATCCTGTTCATCATCAACTGTGATCAGTAAGAAAACCCCAATATTTGGCCCACCTTTATGTAATTGACCGGTTGAATGTAGATAACGCGGCCCATATCCTAATGTCACAGCGCGCTTCGTTGTGTGACGTAAGCGGCGACGAATGGTTTGTAATTTATCGTCAATAGCTTCTGTCATGGCGGTATAAGACAATAGCGCAATGTAATACCCTGAGCGCGCCAAACTGATATGAGCAGCTAATAAAGCCTCTAGATTCACTTGATCAGAGTTATCTACATTAAAATGGCGTTGGACAGCAATATCTTGTAATACTGTACCAATACGTTTGTCAGCATATAGACTGACCCCATCTTCACTCAAAAGAGGCGTTTCTGTTGGCAAAGCACCCTCTTCGACATATTGATTCAAAAGCGTCTTTGTAATGCTTTTGGCAGATGCAACATCGGGTTCATCAAAGGGATTGATATTAAGAATCTTCCCCACGACTGCAGTAGCAAATTCCCAACGGAGAAATTCTCCACCGAGTTCATAAGCATCTTGTAGTTGAATTGTCACAACAGGATGCCCTGCCTCTTGCAACAGTTGAATTTTTTCATCTGTTTCTGCAACAGTTGGATCATCATCAAGGCGAAGATAAATAATGAGGCGATCATCATCATAATCATGCGGAAGGCCAAAAGTTGCCCCCACAACAGGTACAATGCCCACCCCTAACTTACCTGTACTTTCAGCCACTAATTGCTCGATCCAATTACCAAAGCTACTAATTTGTGGTGAAGTAAGGATCGTAAGTTTATCACGGCCCGCTTTACCAATATGGCCAATAATTGCGCCTAATTGAAGTGCTGGATTGTTCTTATAAGGAACTTCTTGGTCAATTGCCATTTTCATTCTGGTAGCACTATTCATTAAACGCCCTAAGTCGAGCCCTAATAACGCTGCAGGCACCAATCCAAAATAGCTTAACGCAGAATAGCGTCCACCAATATCAGGTGGATTTTCAAAAATGTCACGTGCACCTCGTTGTTGTCCAACTTCTATCAAAACAGTTTCAGGATCAGTGATGATGATAAAATGTTGGCCTGCTTTTTCGCCGAGTTTCTCAGTGGCTTTGGCATAAAAGTAATCATAGAAGGAATTCGTCTCAATAGTGGTGCCAGACTTGCTCGCAACAACGAAAACAGTTTTATCAAAGTCTATCGCATTTTCGATAGCAAGCACGGATGCAGGAACAGTGCTGTCCAACATCAACAACTTAGGAAAACCGCTCTGTTGTCCAAAAGTTAAAGACAATACTTCAGGTGCAAGACTGCTGCCCCCCATTCCTAACAGCACCACATGTTCAAACTGTTTGGCGGTTTCTTGTAGAGCCTGAAGGCGCTGATAATCAATACGACCATCTAAAACATCCAGCCAACCTAGTCGATTGCTAATGTTTTCACGGTGATGATGTTCTTCGCGCCACCATTCAGCATTGCGCCCCCAAATCTGCTCTGAAGCGTCTTTTAATTCCTCAAGTGTTTCTTCAACGCCAAGTCGATAAGCCCCCAAAGCGGCCTTCTGTCGTTGGATAACACCAGCCTTAAGCATCTTACGCTTGCCTTCAATGACACTCATCAGGGTTTGATATGAATGGACGAACTTTTCAACGCCATCTTCCAACAAGGCATTGGTCACCATTTCAAGGTTTACGCCCACTTCGGCCAGCATATCTAAGACATCTGCGGCTTCATCTAAACCCTCTTCAAGTGTGGGGGCAACTGTGCCATGATCTTTGAATGCTGCTAGTGTTGACGGAGGAACGGTGTTCACCGTATTGGGCCCAATGAGATTATCAACATACATGGTATCTGGATAAGTTGGGTTTTTCGTGCTAGTACTTGCCCACAATGGCCGCTGAACCCTAGCTCCTGCATCTCTTAGTTTGGCAAAGCGCTCGGTATTAAACTGTTCCTTGAATAACTTATAGGCCATTTTGGCATTAGCAATGGCCGCCTTTCCTAGCAACCGACGATTAGCGGCTACGCGATCAATGTCATGTCCTTGTGCACGAAGAATATTGCTTTCCAATTGCTGATCGACCATCACATCAATGCGGCTTAGAAAGAAACTTGCTACTGATGCGATTGTATCAAGAGGTAGCCCTGCATCAGCGCGACGCTCCAGACCACGAAGATAGGCTTCAATGACCTTTGCATAATAATCAAGCGAAAATATCAACGTGACGTTGACATTAACCCCATTGAAGATACTCTCTTCAATGGCATGAAGCCCCGCATCAGTTGCTGGAATTTTGATCATTAAATTAGGACGATCAACGGCATCGCGGAGACGAACAGCCTCACTAATGGTTTTTTCTGCATCATGTGCAATGGTAGGTGATACTTCTAAGCTAATGTATCCGTCAACGCCATTCGTGCGGTCATAAATAGGGCGCAAAATGTCAGCGGCAGCTTGAATATCTTCAATTGCCAAATGCTCGAAGATCGTTGTGGCATCAGCATCAAGCAAACTAGCAATAGCAGCATCATAAATATCGGAACGACTAATAGCCTGCTCAAAAATCGTAGGGTTAGAGGTCATACCCATAACCCCATCTTCATCAACGAGCCGCTGAATTTCTCCGCTTACTAACAATTGACGACTAATATTATCGTACCAAATACTTTGTCCATATTTTTGGACATCAACAGGTGGATTATTTGCCATTTGTAAGCTCCTTTAGCTTATCGGCTTAATAGTTCTTTGATGGCATTTGCTGCCGCAACAGGCGTAATGCCAAGTTTTTCATAAATCACTTCATATGGAGCAGATGCTCCAAAGCGATCAAGCCCTATGAATCGCCCACCATTGAGCCAACGCTCCCAGCCTTGTTGAACTCCTGCTTCAATGGCAACACGTGCCGTAATAGATGAAGGCAACACATGTTCGATATAATGTTCATCTTGTGCCGCGAACAATTCAAAACTCGGAATACTGACTACTCGTGCAGCAATACCTTCAGCAGCAAGTAATTTTTGTGCTTCAAGCGCAAGCGATACTTCTGAACCGCTGGCCATTAAAATTGCAACCGGATCACTTTCTGCTTCAGATAAAATGTAGGCACCCCGAGAAACATTATCTCCCACAGCTTCGGGCGCAAGCGTTGGGAGTGATTGCCGCGTAAAAACTAAAACTACTGGGCCGCCTTGATGTGTCATTGCATAACGCCAAGCAGCAGCAGTCTCATTTGCATCTGCAGGGCGAATAACTGTCATATTAGGTATCGCACGCAATGCTGCTAAATGTTCAACGGGTTGATGTGTTGGGCCATCTTCTCCTAAGCCAATACTGTCATGTGTAAAAATATAGATAGGCTCAATCTCCATCAAAGCCCCTAAGCGCATTGCTGGGCGCATATAGTCAGAAAAAACTAAGAACGTTGCGGTATAAGGTTTGATAATACCCCCGTGCAAAGCCATTCCATTAGCGATAGTGCCCATTGCATGTTCACGGACACCAAAGCGAATATTACGTGCAATATATCCATCTACTCCAAAATTGCCTTCACCAGCGATCAACGTTTTTGTACTACCGGCAAGATCAGCATCGCCACCCATAAAAGTTGGCACATGTTTGGCAATGGCGTTCAATACCTTTCCAGAAGCATTACGTGTGGCAATTTTTTCATCTGGCTCAAATGTTGGAATGTCGGCATCCCATCCATCAGGCAGTTCACCTGCAAGAGCTCGCTGTAGTTCCTGACCTTCTTTAGGAAAGGCTGCAAGATATGCCTCAAAACTTTGATTCCATTTTTCTTCAAGTTCAGGGCCAACTTGGGCAGCAACTCGAAAGTGCTGCAAAACTTCATCAGGTATGAAAAATTCAGGCTCTAGAGGCCAGCCTAAATTTTCCTTTGTTAGGCGTACCTCTTCCTCACCCAGTGGGCTACCATGTGCTTTTGTTGTGTTGGCCTTATTAGGGCTACCATATCCAATAATAGTACGTACGCTGATCAGGCTTGGTTGATCTGTTATTGTTTGTGCTTGCTGAATTGCATCCCGAATTGCGTCAAGATCATTACCATCTTCTACGGTAAGCGTATGCCAGCCATAAGCATTAAAACGTTGTTGAACATCTTCGGTGAAAATAACGCTTGTAGGAGTATCTAAAGTGATGCGGTTATCATCATATAAGACGATCAACTTGCCTAATTTTAGATGCCCAGCCAAAGAAGCAGCTTCAGCAGCAACGCCTTCCATCAAGTCACCATCACTTGCTAAAACATACGTATAATGATCAACAATCTGATGGCCTTCACGATTATATTTTGCAGCAAGAAACGCTTCAGCAACAGCCATTCCAACAGCGGTAGAAAAGCCTTGACCCAGCGGGCCGGTCGTCGTCTCTACACCGGGAGTATGTCCATATTCAGGGTGGCCGGGCGTTTTACTGCCCCACTGACGAAAGCGCTTAATTTCATCTAACGATAAATCATAGCCCGTTAAATGTAGTAGGGCATATAACAGCATTGAGCCATGCCCCGCTGACAGTACAAAGCGATCACGATTAAACCAATGAGGATTTTGCGGATTATGCTTCAAAAACTCTGTCCAGAGCACATATGCCATTGGTGCTGCCCCCATCGGCAATCCCGGATGCCCTGAATTAGCTTTTTGAACAGCATCAACAGCTAGAAAACGAATTGTATTAATTGCAAGATTTGTATCAACCAATCGGATACTCCTTTAGTGGTTCAGTCATAAATATAGCAGCCAAAATCAATATAATTTTAGTCAACAGACTACTTACCTAGAGTGTTCAAGCATTAGTGCTTCTTACTTCAGAATATTAGTTGCGTTTATAGAATACGAAATGTATAGTAACAGTAGTCTGTTGTGACGAACAAGGGTATTAGTTGTAAACTATCAACGACTTTCTGCTAAAATCAGGTAGCTTCCAGCATGGAGGTTTTGATGAACTATCACCTCACTGCTCAAGAAATTATGCAGACAGAGATTGCGAGCATTTCAGGTAATGCTTCTGTACGAGAAGCCGTCTTAGCGATGCGTTACAATGGCACTCGCAGTTTGCTAGTCTTCCTATCTGATGATACAAAGACATATGGTATTATCAGTTATACGGATGTTGTGCATAAAGTTTTAGCAGAAGGTAAAGACGCTAGTCAGGTTTTGGTAAGAAGTATCGCAACAATACCTGCCCATACTATACTTGCGGACACAACTATACAATATATAGCCCAAGTATTCCGTGAACATAACATCGGCCATGCACCTGTGCTAGATGAAAAACATCGTGTTATTGGTGTCGTCTCAATGACAGATTTAATCACTGAAGGCATTAGTGAGCCAGAATAAAGACTATGACAGAACTTTTCTCAAACCAATGGCATATTCGCCACGATTTTATGGATAGCCGCGCGCTCGAAATTCGTCGCAAAACAGACGAAATGTACAGTACTCCTCATGTTAATTTTGCCGCATGGCTCATTAATAAGCACAAATACTGGCGCGGCGATGAAGTTGTATTGGACATTAACCCGACGGATGGTGTTTTCTTTGATCTCATAGACACTGTTATACCAAATGGTGTATATGTTGCTGCCGACGTGTCTTCTACGTTATTACGTTCGGCTTTTCGTCATCCCTTATCAGAATCCGTTCACTTCACAATTTATGATGAGGTACTTCCCTTCGCAGACAACAGCTTTGATATTATCATCGCTAACCACATTCTGTTTCATTTTGACGATCCAGATGTGATCTTAAGCGAATTTAGCCGCGTGCTAAAAGATGATGGCGTTCTCATCGCTTCTACAGATAGCCAATATACTATGAGCGAGTTTGATACACTAACTCGTCGCGCTCTCACTCTTTTGGGTAAGCCGCCGCGTTCTAATGATATTTATTATGGGCGAATTGTAGAACCTTTTGCCCTAGAAAGCGGTGCAGTACAGTTATCTCATTGGTTTCAGGCGGTAGCCCGTTATGAGCTTCCTTCTAGCCTTGTCTTCAAGGAGCCGCGCCCAGTAGTTGATTTCTTAAATAGCCATCGTCCCATCCTAGAGCCTACTTTGCCAGAAGGAATAAGATGGGAAGATTATATTGCCATTATGGACGATCAGGTACGTCGCTTGATCAATCATTTCAGTGAACTAACAATTAATCGACTATCTGGTGTTTTATTAGCGACAAATCGTGGTGGCTTTGCAAGAGACTATTTTCATAGACTTGAAAATGGACTCTAATCACTAGTTTAAGACGACTCTTTCGTTGGTGGTGACTGATCAGTAGCAGGTGGCTCTTGCTGTTCTTTTTTGTCTTGAGCTTCTTCGGATTTATCCTGTTTATTCGTGTCTGAATTTGAAGCAGTGGGTAACGCTGCTTGTGATGATGTTGACGGGGCTTTTACCTCTGTATTTGATTCAGCAGGCTCAACAGAAGTTTCAGCTTCAGGTTTGGCAGGAATTGCAGGCTTAACCTGAGTGGGCGCTTCATCTGTGACAGATGTTTTCTTTTCTTCTTTTTCTGTAGAAGCAACTTCTTGAGCAGCATCTGCCTGTTTCGCTTCAGATACGAGTTTCGTCCCTTCAGATGAGGATGGCTTATCGGGTTTATCATCATTTGCCGATGAGGCCTTTGAATCTGAAGAAGATTCTGTTGATACTTCTGTTGGCAGAGGGGCTTTGTCTGTAGTATCCGCAGATGCTGAAGCATTAGATGCCTCTGATTGCTTTTTCTCTAATACAGCTTTGGCTTCGTCAGCATTCAGATTGATTGTTGCTTCTGAAGCATTATTTGCTGGCTTTGCCTCACGCTCACCGGCGAGTTTTGCCACTGCATTTTGCAAGGAACGTTGAACACTTGTTTTGTCCTCAGTAGCTTTCGGGGGTTGTTGTATTGCTACGGGAAGCCCAGATGATGGGGCTGTTTTAGGTGTTGTTGCAGGTACAGCACGCGCCTCAAAATGAATACGTAAGGTAATTTGCCCTAATCGCAAACGATCACCATCATTTAAGCGATATGGCTGGTGCGGCTCAACACGTAAACCGTTCAGATAAGTGCCGTTGCTACTACCCTGATCGAAAAGATCAAGATACTTACCCTCTGTGTAACGCAATACACAATGGCGACGACTAACCCCCATGCGATAGCCAGCAAAAGGTGTCAGATCAACATCTGGCAGTGCTCCTGTTGCAGGATCGCGTCTTCCTAAAACAATCTCACGATTGTGTGTCGTTAACGGTAATTGTACAGACTTAGCGCTTCCTTCAACTTCCAACCAAAGTGTACCACCATGTGGAAACTCATCCACTTGTCGTTCTGTCTCTGTGGTAAAAGCACGAATAGGAACGGTTGGATCGGTTTCAGCCAAAGATTTCTGTTCAGATTCTCCTAAGGAGCGGGTATCAACATCTTTAGGCAAGCGCCCTGTAATCAAATTAGTTCCACACTTTTCACAAAGAAGAACGCCTACTCTATTAGGATGGCTGCAGTTTGGACACTTTTGCATTGTCTATACTCATCACGACCAGATTGATAACTTTTAAGTTTATAAATATTGTGGCTATTATCCACTAAAAAAGCAAATTCTCTGCATCATGGTTTAATATTTTCATGAGCAGGTTATTTTGTGCTTTAGTTACTAAGTATAACACAATCCATAAAAACTAAGCGAATTTTTATTTCTATTAAGAAATATTGCACAAAATTATTCTGTATATCACTTTAACTTAGTGTTTCATCAAAACAAAATTTTTTGTAAAACAGATATATCAACCGTTGACGAAGCGTTGTTCTCATAAGCATAATGACTAAAAACAATAAAGAAAGCTGGTACATTATGTTTGAAGAAAATTTTGATATATTACGCGAACAAATGATTCAAGAACAAATTATAGCCCGTGACATTGTTTCTCCTCGTATACTTGATGCTATGCGCCGCGTTCCTCGCCATCTTTTCGTTCCGGAGCCTTATCAACACGAAGCCTATACAGACCGCCCACTGCCGATTGGACAAAACCAAACTATTTTAGAACCTTATATTTCAGCAATTATGCTAGAGGCTCTGCAACTTAGCGGGCACGAAGTCATCTTAGAAGTAGGAACGGGCTCTGGCTATCAAACTGCATTACTAGCAGAATTAGGCGCGATGGTATTTTCAATGGAACGTCGGAGACCGTTAGCTCATCGTGCTGGAAAAGTTTTAGCAGACCTTAACTATAACAACGTAGAAATCTATCATGGTGATGGAAGTCAAGGGTTAGCCGATATGGGACCTTATGATGCAATCCTTGTGAGTGCGGCAGCCCCCAGTATCCCAGCACCAATGTTATCTCAATTGCGTATCGGTGGACGTATTGTTATTCCTGTTGGCAGTCGACGAATTCAGTATCTGAAACGCATTTGGTTAGTTGATGACGAATGGCAGCATGAAGACCTGCTAAAAGTTAGCTTAATGCCTTTGATAGGGCGCTATGGTTTTGCGAGTGAACTCGGCGAAACTTAAATACATGTGTTGAGTGTGAAGTGGTCTGTTCATGCCCAGACGGCGGTGACAAGAAACGAATCGCAAGCAACACCGCTAAAAAGAACAAAACAGCTGTTAAAATAAAGATACTTCTTAACCCAAACCACAACGCAAATGCAGAGCTGATTAATGGTGCAATAACTCTTGAAGAAGCCATTATAGAGTTCTCAAGGCCATACACAATGCCAGCCTCATCTGGTTTTGTGTATGTCGCCAATAAAGCACTAAGACTAGGCAGAATACTACCAGCCCCCGCACCTGCCAGAGCTTGTAAAGCAATCAGCTGCCATACATTAGAAACAAATGCCTGTGGTAAATAGCTACAAGCCGTCACCAATGCGCCACCAATAAAAACTTGTCGATGCCCAATTCGATCCCCCAAACGCCCAAAATATACTGCACTTAAAGTACCGCTTAAGGATGCAATTCCTGTCATTAATCCTGTAATGCTAGCAGCGTTTTTAGCTTGAGGTGGCAATAAGCTAATGATTACCAGAGGGGCTATGGGCAAAAGAAATGAACGCCCTAAATGACTCATAAAGCTAAGTGTAAAGGTTAAAGATACCGACTTTATGTTGAGTATGTGTAGCCAATCTGCAAGAAAATTGTTAGCTTCTTTCACCTTGCTTGGAGGCTGAAATTCTTCGTGCACTCCAAATTGCACCAATATACCAGCAACGAGCAGTAAAAATGCAGTCACCAAAAACGTATATTGAAAACCAAAAGCATCACTGAAGATACCGCCCATCAATGGCCCAAGTGCCGTACCAATCCACGCGCCCAACTGGATAATGCCCATCGCATATCCCATACGATGGCGCGGAACCGTGCTAGCCACTAGAGCATTTGTTGCAGAAGCAACACCAGTAATGAGCCCTTGTATAGCTCTCAAAAGGACGAGTTGTTCGGCATTTATAGCAAATGCCATCATTCCCATAATAAATGCACCACCAAACATAGAGCGTTGTACCATCAATTTGCGGCCATATCGATCCGCAATGGTTCCCCAAAATGGCGAGGCAATCATCATCGTCAGGGCCTGAGCAGAAAACACCGCTCCTGCCAGAAACTCAATACTTAAGCCACTAGAGCTCCCTAGATGCGCCACATAAAGAGGCAAAAAGGGAAAAATAATTGAAAAGCCAATTGCTGTGACCATTCTAGAAAAGAATAGTATCCAAAGTGTACGCTGCCAAGCGGGCATAATATCACTTTCAAGAGTACGCTACATCACCTATAAATTTTTAGCGTTCTAGTACTTGCCGTCGTAAAGTGTCTAATACGACAAGCGCAGTATAGTTGCGCACATTATAACCATATTGCATATATTGGGGTGTAAAAACTCCTGTTTGCCCCGTAGCAGGATCAAAACTTGGATGATAGCCATCGCTGCTAATGCCGCTGCTAGGCAAGCCTTGTAATGCTGCCCAATAATCCCATAGAGGAATACCATTTGCGACAGCAAGACTACGAAGGATTGCATTAAATTCTAGAACACGTTGCCCCTGCCCATTCAAATTATCTGGCAAGGTGCTGATAACAGGAATAACTCCCATATTGATGCTTGTTGTAATGATAGCTTGCATATTAGCCCGATAGGTTGCGCTATCTATTCCCCGCAAAACATCATTTGTGCCCAGCATAATGAGTGCAACCGCAGGCTTTGTGACCCGATATTCACACACAAGTGGCGACTCATCTGCCAAACAAATCCCTGATGCCCCATTCCCAACTGCCAACACATCACCACTTGTCCAGCCACTACGCACAGCAAGGCTTTCATTGGCAAATGAATTATGTGTTCGCGCTGGAGTCTTGGAAAAATACTCTACAGTAGGTTGCAAATATGCATAGGCATCAAGCACTAAACCGCCAACGCCAACAGGATATAAAAAGAGAGGATTAGTACTGATGCTATCACCTACTTTAGAGAATACATCGGCACGATTACCAAGTGTTTGACCTGCGCGGAAAATTTGTGTTGCTCGCGCGCCAATGCCAGAGATAATGCCTGTCGGCGCTGAGTTTCCAACAGAAGCTGGAACAGAAACATTATTCACTGTTAGAGGAGGGGCTTCTTGAATTGGCAATTCCCTAATGGGCTGCAGTGTGGTGATAAGCGATGCAAATATCCATCCTGTTTGGCCATCTACACTAACTTGTACCCATGTACTTTCTGCATTGCGTCCCATAAGCACAAGGGGTGTATTAGCTGGCAAAGTCGCAATGATGCTATAAGCGGTGCTTGGCCCAGTGCGGAAGTTTGCAACTACTCGTGTTGCATCACGTGCTTCTGGATTAGCAGAGGTGTTTGTTGTCGCTCCAATAGTAGCTGATTCAACAATTGGCAGACTTTCAATATTCCCTTGCACATCTAATAAACCTGCAAAAATCCACCCTTGCTGACCATTATAATTCACACGTAACCACAAATTATCGCTACGTCGGCCGTCCACTAAAACTGTAGTGCCTGCATCAAGTGTGGTAATGATGGAATATGTCAGTTCTGGGCCTGCACGAAAATTGGCAACATCATTCGTTGTTGCCGTAAGCACTGCTTCATCTTGCGCATGTAATATAGATGTATTGATAAAAAACAGTCCCAGCAAGCATAGGATCACAAATCGCAGGCGCATATCAACCTCAAAATATCAACTCAATTATTAAATCCTAAATAATGTAAAAACAGGGTTCAACTCTGTCAAGGGAAATGAGATAAGCGTCTGATAAGCGCGTAGTGTTTCAGTGCTACGCGCTTATCATTATATTTAGCAGCCCATTTCTGCACGCGAAAGCGTATTCGCCGCAGGATCATTAAAACGCTTGTTAAACTCTGCTATAAATTGTTGAGCGATTTCTGGGGAATGAATGATGGTGACATTTTCGCTATTATTTTTTGCATTATCACTAAAATTGAAAGACCCTGTGATAACAATCTCACCATCAATAATAATCACTTTATGATGGAACGTGTTTGGGTTTCCATCACGTTTTACTGTAATACCTGCGCATCCTAAAAGTGGAAATTCGCTGCCTCTGGCTGTAGCCGCACGAGTTTCAAAAAGACCTTGTACAGCAACACCATTTTGATAGCGTTCAACAATGGCTTCACCAATGCTATCAAGGGTAATACCATATGCCATCACATAAATCGATTTCTGTGCCCCATTGATGAGTTCCACAACTCGCTGTTCGATCATGTTGCCATCATCAGGAGCAAAGTAGTTTTCTACACGCACCCCATTAATGGTTGGGCGACGATTTGGAATATCATTCCCATCTGTTCCAGCTAAGTTAAAGATACCTTCTTCAAACATCAAGTTGAACATATACTCATAGTTTTCAACAAGCGCTTGTGAACGAAATACGATCACATTGTTATTGTTGTTGTAAATGCCATTGTGAGTATAGTTCATGGAACCTGTCCAAACTTCGATCCCATCAATAATCATGAATTTATTGTGCATTAAGCTGCTCGGACGATCATCACAGCGTATGTCATAATCGCGAGGTTGTTGATCTTCGCAATAAAGACGAAAACCACTAGCTTCTAAAAGATCAAGCACGCTATTTTCTGGATCAAGTTCTTCTCGGTGTACAAAATCTTCATCATCAACAACTAATCGCACACGCACCCCTCGTTGTTTTGCTGCAATGAGTGCATTTGCTATGCTCTCTAAATTCATCTCATAAAAAGCACCATCAATAGATGTCGTAGCACCATTGATCGCTTCCAAAATAGCTTCTTCTATAACTGAACCCTGATGCAAACTTCGATCATTTGTATTGATGGGTTCGGTAAAGTAAATACGATACCAATCACCACTAGCGACGGTTTCAACACGTGATGCTGCATCATCAGTTTCTTGATCTTCGACGTTCAAAATGTCGATACCAAAGAAAAACTGCGCAATTAGCGCGATGAGTATAATAAAAATGCCACTTAAAATTCCTGCTGTGGTTTTATTAGATGAAGATTGACGATTTCTAGCCATAGAAAAAGTTCCTTTAACCTTAATGTCGTTCTAAAAAGTAGTTTCTGATTCATCGTCTTGATTTTGCGAAGAAGAATCTTCAATAGGTGTATCGTAACTCACTAATGGGTTGTCAGGAGGATCGGATAACATAGGTGGTTGCTCATCTTGTTCTTGCGGTTCAACAGTACTTACATCGCGCAAGCTATCATTCAACACGTCACTAAAATGCCCCAATGCCTCACGCGCTTGCTCAATCAAGTTTTCAGATGAACTTGCTTCAAACATCGGTAAAAATAAATCTGCAAACTGTTGTACATCCAATGCTGTATTTTGCAAAAGTATTTCTAGCTCTTGTGAAGTTATAGTTTTTGTGTGAAGTGTTGAGGCATATTCATTTAAGCGTTCAATCATTTTACTGATCCATTCTGCATCCGCTTCGCCACGACGACTGATGATCGCTAAAACTGTGCGAATCCATTTTGCAAACACATTCGATACGTTCTCATACTCTTCATCTGTAGTAATCTGCTGACCAATCCGTTCTCCTTGCTGAGATGCCCAATGAATCAAAGGCATCGCTTCTTCATCTGTGAAAGCATCTGTTAGGCTGCTATTGCTAACAACCATATCGGCAAGTTGAGCACTATAGGGATTTTCTGACATAAACTTAATAACCTTCCCGCTTTTTGACGGCCGTTAAAATCTAGGCTAGCATGTTTAGTAGAAATATCCAATGCTTGCATTCGTTCATTTGTTCTATAAAATAGAATTTATGGCCTATATCTTTGTTTCTCATGCTTCTGCAAATGATCAAGTGGTTACCCAATTAGTTGAAGCATTGCGCGAGTATACGACCTTTGACTTTTGGGTAGATCACTTAAAATTAGCTCCTCCTGAACGTAACTGGCGCAATGCAATTCATCATGCGTTACAGAATAGTCATGCGGGTCTTGTGGTCATCTCCAAAGCTGCTGTTCAACGACCAGAAGTTGTAGCCGAGTGGTCTTATCTACTCAATTTAAAACGAGAATTATACGATGTGAAAATTGATGATGTTGCCCCCGCTGAAATTGACTATCGTTTGCACATTGCGCAAATGATCAATCTCTATTCTGATTGGGAAAAAGGCATAAAAGCATTAGCAGCAGCATTAGCCGGCCAAGCCGATATATCTGGTCTAGCCCACTTACAGCGTCCGATCACCGGCCACATTGAACGCAAATTACTCAGCATTCCCATTCATGGACGCGATTATGGCATTTGGGCGTTGCGAACACGTCTCAAAGAAGCTCCTACGGTCATTTTAGGTATTGGCGGTATTGGAAAGTCAAGAATTGCAGCTGAAATGGTCGTCAACAGCCCAGATATAGATGGGGCGATTTGGTATAATTGCTCTCCTACATCTCAACCTGAGGATATATTTGTCCTTTTATGCGAGCACTTCGGATTGTTGCCCACTACACCTAAACGACGTATCCTTGATGAACTATCGCGCCATCGTCGCCTTATTGTATTTGATAATGCAGAGCTAGTTCCCCCTGATTTGCAAGTGGATTTTGTAGCGCTTTTTGATGAGCTTTTTGCGGCTTCGGCTCAAGTACTTATAGCCAGCCGCAGCGAATGGCCAGCCTTTGACATTATCAAAACTTATCGCCCACAACGTCCCAGCGAAAAACATGCTGTTAATATTATTCTAGACATGCAAAAAGCCTTTGGCATTCAGTATGATATTACTTCCCAAGCGAGCAAAATTGCTAAAGCATCACGCTATCACCCCGGCCTAATGGAATGGGCTGTTAAACAAATGAAGCGCTTCCCTCCGGAAAAAGTCATTAAAGATTTGCGTAATCTCAAAAGTCGTACACTAGTCGCAGCTTTAGATGAAATGGTGCTTAAAACCATGCGGCGCATGGTGCGCGAAGAAGGCCCGATCATTGAACGCGCATTACGGCAACTTGTCATTATGCAAAGCGGATTTACTTATGAGGCATTCTGTGCGCTTATTGATGAGGATGACGATACGCGAGATCGCATCCTAGAAGCGCTAGTATCATGGCAGTTTGTACGTGTTGTGGCAGCTTATGGTCAAACGCGCTATTGGGTTGATCCTATTGTATTAGATTGTATTGAAGGTGATCCTACCGCTGCGCAACGCCATTTTATCTATTATCGTAACCTTGCTGAAGAATGTCATGCGGTTGGTAACTATGCGCCACTCGTCCCTGAATTGCAAAACTTGGAAATGGCACGTGCTTATGATCATGACTTTGATAAGTGGGTTAATGGCATATGGGACAAGATTTTAGCCGTCAAAGTTGAACTCTCAAATGAATAACGGATGTCAACAGGCATGAGCGAAGATTTTTCGGCAACAATCATCAACCTAAAACAACAAATTCAGCAACTAGACATAACCATTGAACACAACAAAGCTGAATACATCATGCTACTGAATCGTCTTGCAAATATGTATCATCAAGCTGCCCAGCATGACGAACAACATCAAAATCTTTTACAAGCCTTAAAGACATTGCAAGAAGCCCTTCGATATTGCGAATCACGGCGTTTTCCGAACATGTATGCGATTTTAAACGTCAACTTAGGAAATATTTATGTTGAATTATCAGAGCTCGAAAATACTCATCACAACTTGTTGAAAGCATTAGATGCTTACCAAGAAACACTGTTAAACACAAACCCTAATGTGCCGAATGCGACATATGCTACGATGCAAAATAATCTCGGTAATGTGTGTCGGCGTTTAGCACAATTTGAAGACCGCGATCGCAACTTACAACGTGCACTCACAGCGTATAAAGAAGCATTAAAATTCTTTAGGCCAGAAACAGCTCCTCTAGCATATGCCACTTTGCAAGCCAATATCGGCATTGTGCAATCAGATTTGGGTGATTTGGCACAAGCAGCCCAAGCATGGCGCGCCGCTGCCGATGTTGCTGCCCACGTAGGAGCGCTTGAAGAGGCACAATATTTTTATCAACTCGCTCAACAAGTTGAAAATGGAGATCATCCTGATGCCAGTTAGTTATGCCAAGATTCAACCACAAATCGAAAAAATGGGACGCATGATTGCCTATAAAACTCAAGATATTAGCCAACGTGGACAAACGGCATTTCATCAGTTTGATGCATTACCTGATAATGAAACAATTCAAACCCAAGTAGAGATTGCTCGTCAAAATGACGCGGGGTATCGTGGCGCTGCCCCCTTTGCACTAGACAAAGAACCAATGACAGCACGCATTAGCCCATCTGAATTGCCCCCAAAAGCAATTGTCATTGCGGCTGATGGTTCCCAAATTTATCCTGATATTCATGCTACGGCATTATACTATGTGACGAATGTTGGGCTGTTCACATTTTTTCATGGCAGCGATCAGCTTCCACAAGAATTTAGCGATCCCCATCTTGCCTATACGGAAAGTGAATTACGTGATGAGTATGAACAAGTCATCACAAATGCCGTAGTCAATGCTAGGCGCGCGATTCGCGAAATGGAAGCCCTCTCAAAAGCCGTTTGGGAATATCGAAATGCTTCGCAACCAATACTTGCTTTATATGATGGGCGCTTGCTTTTTTGGCTAGGGAATGATGTCCCTGATATGCTTAAGCTCATGGGAAATTATCGGGCTGCTCTTGTGCGCATTCATGACACAAACACGTATGCTGATCCACATCACGTGAGCGTTGTAGGATATGTGGATCGTCCCACCAGTCGATTTGTGATTAATATGTTAGAGCTCATGATCTTAGATGACTCAGAAATCACGCGCTATCGACTTTCACGACCGGGTGAATATGAAGGGATCGATGATCGATGGCTGTTTAGCCGCTGGCTAAAGCCGGGAGAACGCTCAGCGTTGATGATTCAACAAAGCCCGCAAAATAAAGAATATAAGCAAGATTGGGGGCCAAGTTACGAAATTGTATTTTTCTATATTAACGTTGGAACGTTGGCCCATCCACACATTGCACGAGTTGAAATCCCTATGTGGGTAGCACAATCAGCAGAAGCTGTGCGAGAAGTTCATGCGCTTCTTTTGGCACAGTGTAAAATGGCGGGCAATTTTCCCTATGCACTGATTCGTGCTGATGAGATCGCAGTCATTCGCAGTACTGATCGGCAAACTGTACAAGAATTGATCAATACAGAACTGATTCGCCAACAACAAGAGCTTGAAACCTCAGGAAAACTTGTTGGCAAAATTCACACCCGAAGCAGTCGCCAACGTTTTAGTTTCGATCAATCTAAACATCCTTTTTAGGAGCTTGTAATAATGGAGATCGGAAAAGTTTTACGTGCTAGTACACAGGGGTTTACTTGCGGCACACGTAGTGCCGAAATTAGTGGGCCATCATTTGGCGCATTTGTACTCACTCGTGACCTTGATAGCGCACAAAATAATTTTCTAGTTGGTGTCATTACAGCGATTCGTATTGATGATGATCCTCTTGTCCGTCAGCTTATTATGGCAAGTGATATGAACCCTATGGCGCTGCGCGATCAACGTGAGAATCGTATGGTGCCCGTTGAGATTGATGTGCTCAATGTAGGTTTTGTGCATAACGATAA
>RFGP01000024.1 GCA_003697365.1 Chloroflexota bacterium
AGAACAGCAGATCGGGATGATCTGCTGTTGTTTTATCTAGATGCGTAACTTGCCACGATAACGTGTATAGAGGGCGTAATCAATTTCTGTGCGTCGCATAATATAGTCACGAGTTGAAGGGGCTTTATGCTTGCGTTCAAGAAGTTTATCTGTGACGACAATATCAAAAGCATCAGAACCTGCACCACTGCCGTATGAAACCATTAATATGCGATCTCCCGGCTCGGCACAATCTAATGTGGCAGTGAGCCCGATTAGGCTGCTTCCTGAGTAAACATTTCCGATGTCTCCGACGAGTAATCCAGCTTCAATCTGTTCTTGGGTGAACCCAAGTATTTGTGCCGCTCGTGTAGGGAATTTTACATTTGGTTGGTGGAATACCGCCCACCGATAATCTTGTGGGGTAGTGTCCATCATTTCCATCATGTTTTTGGCGGCAGTCAAAATATGGCTGAAATAAGCGGGTTCACCCGTGAAGCGATCTCCATGACTTGGATACACTTCATCAGAACGTCGCCAAAAATCAGGGGTATCAGTGACATAACTATAAGAGCCTTGAAAAATAGCTAGACTTTCTTCTGCTGGCCCCAAGATGAAGGCAGCGCCGCCAGAAGCAGCGGTATATTCCAGTGCATCGCCCGGCCGACCTTGTGCAGTATCCATTCCAATGCTTAGTGCATAACCTGTCATGTTGCTGCCAATAAGACCTATCGATGCTTGAATAGCTTCTGAGCCAGCTTTGCACGCAAATTCCCAATCTGCGGCTTGAATATTTGGTGAAGTTCCGATGGCTTCAGCAACAATTGTACTACTTGGTTTTACCGCATAAGGGTGAGATTCTGAACCTACCCATACAGCGCGAATTTCTTGAGGTGATATGCCAGCACGTGCTATAGCGTTACGTGCTGCCTCAATCGACATCGTGATCACATCTTCATCGAGTCCAGCAACAGCTTTTTCACGAACAGGTGTGCCACCTAACCCATTTGTCCAAACGCGAGCGACTTCTTTTGCAGGCAGGCGGTAACGAGGGACATAAGCGCCATAGCCGACAATGCCAACTGCGCGATCAGGACGCATAAGATACTGTTTCATGATTCTTCCTCTTTTGTTATTTTCTGATCTTGTACAAGTGTTTTTGCACGTTCTAAACGGATGTTACCTTCGCGTATCATTTGCTCAGCAATTTGAGAGACGTTTTCAGGACTAGCACCCGCAGCAATGGCAAGTTGGCGAGCATGGAGGGCCATATGCCCACGTTGAATGCCATCAGTAGCGAGCGCGCGAATTGCGCCTAAGTTCTGAGCGAGCCCAACCGCGACGATGATTTCGCTCAGTTGTTGAGCACTTTCTACATTTAAAAGTCGAAGCGCCAATTGGGCTAGTGGGTGAACTTTAGTTGCGCCGCCAACAATTCCTACTGCAAGGGGGAGTGTGAGTTCGCCACGAAGATTACCATCTTCGTCTTGCCACCAGCGTGTCATTGAGCGATATTGACCATCTCGTGCAGCATAAGCATGAGCCCCAGCCTCAACAGCGCGCCAATCATTGCCTGTTGCAATTAAGACAGCGTCAATACCATTCATAATACCCTTATTGTGTGTCACTGCGCGATAGACATCAATTTCGGCGAATATAGCTGCTTCGATAATGCGTTGTACTACAGTTTGGCCATCTGCTGTTTCTGTTGCAAGTGCTTCAGCAGGTACAAGGCACTGTGCAGTTGCTTTACGCTGATCGCTATAGTTGCTCAGAATGCGCAAATTAACTCGTCCACCCGTGAGCGCTTCAATTTCTGGAGCAAGCGCTTCACAAGCTGTATTGATTGCGTTTGCTCCCATTGCATCACGGACATCATAATGAAGGTGCAAGACGAGCATACGACCAATGCGTGTATCTTCAAGAACTCGTGCTTCAAGATGGCGCACACCTCCGCCACGCTTTACAATTGATGAAGTTGGGTCATTAGCAAGTGCAATGAGTCGTTCTCGTTCTTGTTCAATTTTTGCTAGCGCTTGTTGTATATCAGGTATTTCAAGCACTTGGATTTGCCCAATCATAATCGGGGAATCGCTGTAGGTTGTGAATCCGCCACCGAGACGCACCACTTTAGCAGAGTTAGAGCAAGCGGCAACAATACTTGGCTCTTCAACGGCCATCGGGATGAGATAATCACGACCATTGATCAGGAAGTTCGTGGCGATCCCAAAAGGAAGCCCGAAAACCCCAACGACATTTTCGATCATGTGCTCTGCTGTGGAGAGCGATAATCCTTCGGTGCCATGCAATATTTCTGCTAGCCTTTTAGGATCATCTTCTAGCCAAGCGCTTAGATGTTTTATACGTTCTGCTACATCAAGGCGATAAAATCCGACAATACGAGACGAGGGCATATCTTCACTTTCTAGTTTAATTGTCTAATTCAAATGCATTATAACGAAGGGAAACTCTCAAAAGCTGCCAAAATGAAAAAGTGAGAGAAAATTCATCATGTATTTAGAAAGTTTGATCTTGACCAAACTATAGGTAACCTGTATACTGCTCTCCGTTATGTCC